>NZ_JBDJKY010000008.1:0-198139 GCF_039673075.1 Stenotrophomonas sp. TWI819
GTCCGAGTTCAACGGAACCAAACTGCTGGATGGCTCGTTCTCCAGCCAGTTGTTCCAAGTTGGCGCCAATGCTGGTCAGGCTATTGCCATCGACAAGGTAGTCGATGCCAAGTCTGATGCCCTCGGTGCCGCGAAGTTCGCCACGGACTTTGTCGGAACCGCTGCAACTGGAACTGACGCCGATGTTGCGACGGATGACATGATCATGTCCAAACTGCAGATCACGATCACTCCTGAAGGCGGTACTGCACAGAAGATTGCCATCGGTGACATCAACGTCAAGAGCGGTGAGTCGATATCCACCGCAACCGCCGCAGCGATCAACAACAAGCTCGGCGAGACCGGCGTCTACGCCACGGTCAAGGATGGCGCAGTTACGCTTGCGTCGGTCAAGGCGGGCCAAGTGTTCGCGGTAGATGCCCTCGCCGACGATTCGACTAACGACGATGCAGCCGCAATCGTTCTCGCGAACGTCGGTCTGGCAGGTGGTGGCGGCACCGGTGCAGGCACCATCCCGGCGGCGACCGAGAACAGCGTGCTGAAGGGTCTTACGATCGAATCTGTGACGGGCGCTCAGCGTGCGCTGGAAGTCGTGGACAAGGCACTAGAGTCTATCAACAGCACCCGCGCAGACCTTGGCGCCGTGCAGAACCGGTTCACCTCGGTGGTTGCGAACCTTCAGACCTCGACCGAAAACCTGTCCGCCTCGCGCAGCCGCATCAAGGACACCGATTTCGCCAAGGAAACCGCCGAACTGACACGCACTCAGATCCTGCAGCAGGCCGGCACGGCCATGCTGGCCCAGGCCAACCAGGTGCCGCAGAACGTGATGAGCCTCCTGCGCTAACTCACGCTCCTGCTGCCTACGCCGAGTAGCTCGGCGTAGGCGCAGATACCGAATTGCGATTCATCGCCAAAGGAAACAACCATGGCACAAGTCATCAACACCAACACAATGTCGTTGAATGCTCAGCGTAATCTGAGCACCAGCGGCAGCTCCCTGGCCACCACCATCCAGCGTCTGTCGTCGGGTTCGCGCATCAACAGCGCCAAGGACGATGCGGCCGGCCTGGCGATCTCTGAGCGCTTCGGCACCCAGATCCGCGGTACCGATGTGGCCATCCGTAATGCCAACGATGGCATCTCGCTGGCCCAGGTTGCCGAAGGTTCGCTTTCGGAAATCGGCAACAACCTGCAGCGCGTTCGTGAACTGGCCGTGCAGGCTTCCAACGCTACCAACTCTGCTAGCGACCGCAAGGCCCTGCAGGCCGAAGTGACCCAGCTGGTCAGCGAAATCGACCGCGTCGCAAAGCAGTCCGAGTTCAACGGAACCAAACTGCTGGATGGCTCGTTCTCCAGCCAGTTGTTCCAAGTTGGCGCCAATGCTGGTCAGGCTATTGCCATCGACAAGGTAGTCGATGCCAAATCAAACGCCCTGGGTGGAAGCGTCTTCGATAGCGCGAACCTGACACTCACCGCCGGTGCAGCGGGCGTCGCTGGACAGGAAGTGACTATCAAGGGCCCGACACTGACCGGAGGTGGGTTGCCGACGGCAGGCGTGGCCATCGGTGACGTCAAGTTCATCAGCACTGGCGTTCCGGCAGACGACCTGGCAGCAGCCAACAAGGCCACCATCGCGGCGATCAACGGAAAAATCGGCGAGACCGGTATCTATGCTGAGCTGTTGCCGGCAGACGGCACTGCTACCCCGGCCAGACTGACTGACACGATTAGTCTCACTTCGGTCAAAGAGAGCGTGGACGGCGACGGTAAGTTCAGCGCTATCAAGGCGGCAGTGACCACCGGCGGCAACTTTACGACCAGCGTCATTGCTGGCACGGCGACTGCACCTCCTGCCAAGCAGCTCAGCGATGTAAACATAAGTGACGTTGCTGGCGCTCAGCAGGCCATCACCATCGTCGACAAAGCCCTCGGCTCAATCAACAGCACCCGCGCCGACCTCGGCGCCGTGCAGAACCGGTTCACCTCGGTGGTTGCGAACCTGCAGACCTCGACCGAAAACCTGTCCGCCTCGCGCAGCCGCATCAAGGACACCGATTTCGCCAAGGAAACCGCCGAACTGACACGCACTCAGATCCTGCAGCAGGCCGGCACGGCCATGCTGGCCCAGGCCAACCAGGTGCCGCAGAACGTGATGAGCCTCCTGCGCTAACTCACGCTCCTGCTGCCTACGCCGAGTAGCTCGGCGTAGGCGCAGATACCGAATTGCGATTCATCGCCAAAGGAAACAACCATGGCACAAGTCATCAACACCAACACAATGTCGTTGAATGCTCAGCGTAATCTGAGCACCAGCGGCAGCTCCCTGGCCACCACCATCCAGCGTCTGTCGTCGGGTTCGCGCATCAACAGCGCCAAGGACGATGCGGCCGGCCTGGCGATCTCTGAGCGCTTCGGCACCCAGATCCGCGGTACCGATGTGGCCATCCGTAATGCCAACGATGGCATCTCGCTAGCCCAGGTTGCCGAGGGTTCGCTTTCGGAAATCGGCAACAACCTGCAGCGTATTCGCGAGCTGTCTGTCCAGTCGGCAAATGCGACCAACTCTACTAGCGATCGCAAGGCACTGCAGGCCGAAGTGACCCAGCTGGTCAGCGAAATCGACCGCGTCGCAAAGCAGTCCGAGTTCAACGGAACCAAACTGCTGGATGGCTCGTTCTCCAGCCAGTTGTTCCAGGTTGGCGCCAATGCAGGCCAGGCCATTGCGATCGACAAAGTGGTCGACGCGAAAGCCGACGCACTGGGTAACGCGCTCTTTGATACACAGACTCTTACTATCGGCGGCGGTGCCGACACGCCTGCCGATGCTGGGAAGACTATCAAGATCTCTGGCTTGACGATCGGCGGCGGTAGCCTCGCATCGGGCATCAAGCTTGACGATGTTGAGATTACTTCTACGGGTCTAGCCGCTGAAGACAACAAAGCACTTGTTGCCGCAGTTACCACCGCTATCAATGCAAAGATTGGTGAAGCTGGTGTCTACGCAAAAGCAGGAGCGACCGCAGGCACGATTAGTCTTACGTCTGTTAAGGAAAGCATTGATAAGGACGGTGCCTGGAGTGCTATGACTGTCTCCGCAGGTTCTTCGTCGGGCGGCACGACGGCCTATACGGTGGATGAAATCGATGGCTCGGCAGCCGCTCCGACCAGCGGCGGCAAGCTTCTGAAGGATGTCAACATCGAAGACGTTGCCGGCGCTCAGCAAGCCCTTGAGATCGTTGACAAGGCACTGAACTCAATCAACAGCACCCGCGCCGACCTCGGCGCCGTGCAGAACCGGTTCACCTCGGTGGTTGCGAACCTGCAGACCTCGACCGAAAACCTGTCCGCCTCGCGCAGCCGCATCAAGGACACCGATTTCGCCAAGGAAACCGCCGAACTGACCCGCACCCAGATCCTGCAGCAGGCCGGTACGGCCATGCTGGCCCAGGCCAACCAGGTGCCGCAGAACGTGATGAGCCTCCTGCGCTGATCCAAAGAAGTACCGCTCCCGCCGCCGTCTTCAGCCGGTGGCGGGAGCAACCCGAAGCATCGCAATCGTCACGCAGGAACGGGCCATGGCCATGAGCCGGACTCTCTCCCGGTCGCCACATCTTCGTGGCCATGGCCCGCCCCTGCGGCAGAACTGTTATCAGCGCTGGTTGTTTGACTGAACACCTCGGGTGGCTTCGTCTCCCCCCGTTTTTCAGTAGCCTGACCCCTCCTCTGCATTGGAGGAGGGTTTTTTACAGACCCTCTGGCATGAGCGCGCATCGCCGCCCTGCCCTGAGTGACCTGCAACCGCCGTGCCAAACCCGGCGCCAAGTTGCTGGCACAACTCCTGCATCAACGAGAGTTCTAAAGACCCGGCGGCTACGGCCGCTAATTTCGTTGATGGCATCGCCCTGCACCATTGGCAGCGGCAACACACAGGAGATACAACGTGGCGGACTTCGGTTACGGCGGCATCGGTTCAGGACTCGATATTTCCGGCATGGTCAGCAGCCTGGTGGCTGCCGATCGCAAGCCGGCGGACAATGCACTGAACCTGCAGCAGTCCAAGGCCAAGATGCAGCTCTCGGCGATCGGGACGGTAAAATCTGCGTTCGACACCCTTAATACGGCGCTGAAAGCGCTGAAGGCCGAGACCGCGTTCGATGCGCGAACGGTAACCGCCAGCAAATCCGGCACTGACGAGATTTTGACAGCCACCGGCACCAATGCCGCTGCAGCTGGCACCCATCTCATCAACGTGACGAAACTCGCCACGGCCAACAAGTGGATCGCTGACACGGCACTGCCGAAAACCGAGACGTTTGGTGCCGGAACCCTGACACTGACTGTCGGAGAGGGCGACAAGCAGAAGACGTTGAACATCGACGTGGCCGCGGATGACACGCTCAGCTCGATCCGCACCAAGATCGAAAAAGCGGGTCGCGCGTCCGGGGTGCAGGCAACGCTGATCGCTTCAGGCGATAGTCAGTACTTGTCGCTGTCGCAAGGGAAGTCCGGCGCCGCCAATGCAATCAAGCTGACTGCAGACGCAGGCAATCCCAAGCTGGTCGCGCTTGCTGGGAGCCTGAAGGAGCATACGAAAGCAGCAGACGCGGAGTTGACCATCGATGGTGTGGCCGTCACCAGCAGCGAAAACACCGTCAGCAGCGTTATACCCGGCCTCACACTGAATCTGAAGAAAGAGGGCGAAAGCACCGTCACCATCACCACCGATGCCGCCGCAGCGCGCAAGGTGATGCAGGACTTCGTGACCGCCTACAACGGCGCAATCGCTGCGATCAACACCGCGACCAAGTACGACATCGAGAACAAGGAGCCCTCGTCCCTGACCGGCGATGCGCAGATGCGCGGCGCCTCGAGCCAGCTGCGTGGCCTCATGGGAGGCATCCTGAAGGACCTGTCGGCGGCCGGCCTGGATCCCAAGACGCTGGGGCTTCAGACCCGGGGCTATCCGAATGCCGATGGCAGCCTGGTGCTGGACACCGCGAAGTTCGACGCCGCGCTGGTCAATCAGGGTGGCGCGGTCCGTGAGGCTTTGACTGGCGATGACGGTGCGGCCGCCAAACTTTTCGCCGTGGTCGACGGCTACGTCAGCACTGCTGTAGGCAAGGAAGGGGCGTTTGTATCGCGCACCAAGGGCATCAACGCGACGCTGACTGACATCGACAAGCGCCGCAAAGCCCTGGACGTCCGCATGGAAGGCGTGTCCGAGCGCTACAAAAAGCAGTTCCTGGCACTGGATGCACTCATGAGCAAAATGAGTCAGTCGATGACGAGCCTGACCACGCAGCTCTCGCAGCTCGGCGGCTGATCGATCCCGGCAGCGGACTCAAGTTGAACCGGTTTGCTGCCGATACCTCTCGCAGGACACCCCGCAGGCTCCACCCGGTGCCGACGATGTCGCGAACCTCGCGGCCCCGAACGAAGGAGACATGATTGATGTACGGTTCCAACCGTCAATTCACCGAGCAGTACCGCCAGGTCGGTGTACAGAGCGCCATCACCGATGCCGACCCGCACAAGCTGGTCGCGCTGCTGCTCGCCGGTGCCTGCGAACGACTTCGACTCGCCCTGGCCTGCCTGGAACGCGGCGACCAGGCGCGCAAGGGCAAGGCGATCGGCGAGGTCTGCGCGATCGTCGGTCACCTCAACGGCTCGCTGGACCATGAAGCCGGCGGCGAGATAGCCGGTAATCTGTCCTCGCTGTACGACTACGTGATGCAGCGCCTGACCGAAGCCAACCTGCACAACGATCCGGCCGCGCTGAACGAGGCGCTGGAACTGCTGGGCGAGATCGATGCGGCCTGGAATGCCATCCCGCACCAGCAGCGCCACGCCGAGCAGGCCACCCCATGACGTCGCTGGGCTCGCTCAACGCCCGTCTGGATGCTCTGGAGACGGCGCTGCAGGAAGAGAACTTCGATGAGGCCGGCCTGCAGCTGGATGCGCTCGATGCCGCCCAGACCACCTACCTGGCCGGCCCGTCGGCATTGTTCGACGTCCCGGGCCTGTCTTCGCTGCAGGCGCGCCAGCAGCGGATCATGCTGTTCATGATGCGCCAGCGCGAAGAAGCCAGCCGGCATCTCCACAACGGCCGCCAGTCGCTTCGCGCCGCGCATGCGTATCTCACGGCAGAATCCCTGTCATGACCGACCTTCGCGCCAGCGAGATTCATCACCCCGCCGAAAGCGAGCTGTTCGATGAGACGCTGAGCTGCGAACTGGCGCTGCCGGCCGAGTTCCGCATCGGCAGCGCGGTGATCCGTCCGGGCACCGCCGAAACCCTGCTGCGCAGTGTGGCCCTGGTGGAAGATGCCCGCAGCGATGACGGGCACGACGACCGCAGCGACGCCACGCTGCAGGTGCAGCGACTGGAAGCCAAACTGGACCTGGTGATGGTGCTGCTGGGCCGGCTGGTCCGCCAGAGCGCCCAGGATCTGCCGCTGCGTCCGCTGCGCTGGTCCCGCCGGGGTATCCGGATTGAACAGGGCATGCGTACTGGCGCTGCGGCGGGCAGCCAGGGCGTGATCCGGCTGCAGCCCTGCGATTGGCTGCCCGACCATATCGATCTGCCCGTGGTGATCGTGGCCGAGGCCGCCAACGGCGCCGGCGCGCATTATCTGTGGCTGCGCTTCGAGGGCCTGAGCGATGCGCTGGAAATGGCGCTGGAGCGGCATTTGTTCCGCCTGCACCGCCGCCAGATCGCCGAAGCGCGGCGCCTGCGCTGACCATACGGCACCGACTGTGATCCAGTCGGCTTGGCGCTGGCCCGCCACTCCGTTAAGGTTACCGCCTCCCCGCTCCCCTAGTAGCCTGTGCGCGTACTCATAGTCGACGATCACACCCTGGTCCGTGCCGGCCTCAGCCGCCTCCTGCAGGGCTTTACCGACGTGGACGTCGTCGCCGAGGCGAGCAATGCCGAGCAGGCCCTGCAGCTGAGCGTGCAGCACGCGCCGGACGTGGTGCTGATGGACCTCTCCCTGCCCGGCCGTACCGGGCTGGAAGCGCTGAGCGACATTCTGCTGCGTACCCCCGGCTCACGCGTGGTGATGATGACCATGCACGATGACGCCGTGCATGTGCGCGACGCGCTCGACCGCGGCGCCGTCGGTTTCGTGGTCAAGGATGCCGCCCCCCAGGAGCTGGAACTGGCCCTGCGCGCCGCCCATGCCGGCCAGGTGTTCCTGAGCCCGCAGATCTCGGCAAAAATGCTGGCGCCGATGCTCGGCAAGGAAAAGCCGGTGGGCGTGGCGGCCCTGTCGCCGCGTCAGCGCGAGATCCTGCGCCAGATCGGTAAAGGCGAGAGCAACAAGGAAATCGCCGCGGATCTCGGCATCAGCGTCAAGACGGTGGAGACCCACCGCGCCCGCATGATGGAGTCGCTGGGCTGCCGCCGCGCCACGGATCTGGTGCTGCTCGCCGCGCGCCAGCAGCACGAACTGGAATGACCTGCGACGGTTCGGTGGCGTTTTTCGGCTGCGGGCAGACCCCCACGTCAGGATTCTGATGCGACACACGGCCACCAGGCCGATGTTACGGGGGGTTTACACCAGTAAATGCGTCAAAATGACGTACTGATGTAGTGGTTTTCCCCACACCCTGTCGGGGATTTGACGACATCACTCAGGAACCCCCTGATTCCGGTGCCCCCGGAACAGAAGCAAGATGTGTTCCATAACGCGCCGGGGACTCGGCGTGATCGGGGAAACGCCTTGAAAGCCTCCATGTCGACCCAGATGGGTCAGCAGCTTCACCTCACGCCGCAACTGCTGCAGTCGATCCGTCTGTTGCAGCTCGATGGCATGCAGCTGGAGTTGGAAATCCGCCGCGCACTGGAAACCAATCCGCTGCTGGAGATCGAAGAGGCACCCGAGCCGGTCGCTGCCGACACCGCCGAAGCCGTCACGGCCCAGGACGTGGCCGCCTTCGACGAACTGCCCGAGAGCACTATGTGGGACGTGGCCGGTGCCGGCTGGCAGGACGGCGATGACGACCGCATGCAGCGCGTGGCCGCTGGCGAATCCACCGACCCGCAGTTGCGCGTGCTGCAGCGCCTGGCGATGGAACTGGACGACCGCGAACTGGCCGTGGCCGGTTTCTGGCTGGAACACTGCGATGACACCGGTTATCTCGACGCCCCCTTGGCGCAGCTGACCCTGCTGGCCAGCGCGCATTGCGACATTGATGCCGCCGGCGTGGAAGCCGTCCGTCAGCGCATTCTGCACGGTGACCCGGCTGGCCTGGCCGCCCAGAACCTGCACGAATGCCTGAGCGTGCAGCTGCGCACCCTGCCCGGCCGCGTGCCGGCCCGGCATCTTGCACAGCGTGTGCTGGATGATGGGCTTGCCGCACTGGCCACGCATGACTACGCCGCGCTCGCCCAGCAGCTGGACGCCGAAGTCGCCGACATCCACGAAGCCGTCCGCCTGATCCTGTCGCTGCAGCCGCGACCGGGCGAGAGCCTGCTGCCCGATACCAACGGTGTGGTGATCCCCGACGTGGTCGCCTGGCATGCCGATGGCCAGTGGCGCGTCGCGCTGAACCCGGCCACCAGCCGCCGCCTGAGCATCAACCCGCATTACGAACAGGCCCTGGCCGAGACCAGCGAAGCCGCACAGCCGCTGCGCGACATGCTGCAGGAAGCCCGCTGGCTGACCCGTGGCCTGTCGATGCGCTATGACACCCTGCTGCGCACCGCGCGGGTGATCATCGAGCGCCAGTCCGGCTTCCTGACCCGTGGCGAGGAAGCGATGGCGCCCCTCACGCTGAAGGAAGTGGCCGATGAAATCGGCATGCACGAGTCCACCGTCTCGCGAATCACCACCGGCAAGTACCTGCAGACGCCGCGCGGCACGCTGGAACTGAAGCACTTCTTCGCCGTGCGACTGGAAGGCGCGAGTGTCTCCGGCCAGGCCGTCAAAGCCATGGTGCGCCGCCTGATCGAATCCGAGCCGGCGGCCCGCCCGCTGGCCGATGAGGCCATCGCCGGCCTGCTTTCGCGCCAGGGGGTGAACATTGCCCGCCGGACCGTTGCAAAATACCGCGAACAACTGGACATCGCTCCGGCGCGCGAACGCCGCCGCAGCCATGCCAGCACCCCGCAATTGGCCCGGGTGGGCTGAAGGAAATGGACGACATGAACAAGCTCACCGTGCTGCTGGTCGATGACCACGAGGGTTTCATCAACGCTGCGATGCGCCACTTCCGCAAGGTCGATTGGCTCGATGTCATCGGCAGCGCCGCCAACGGCCTGGAAGCGATCGAACGCTCCGAGTCGCTGCGCCCGCAGGTGGTGCTGATGGATCTGGCGATGCCGGAGATGGGCGGCCTGCAGGCGACCCGCCTGATCAAATCGCAGGATGACGCACCGTACATCGTGATCGCCAGCCATTTCGATGATGCCGAACATCGCGAGCACGCCCTGCGCGCGGGGGCCGACAACTTCGTCAGCAAGCTCTCCTACATCCAGGAAGTGATGCCGATCCTGGAAGGCCTGAAGGAACCAGGCCATGAGTGAATCCCGCATCCTGGTGGTGGACAACGACGCGGTCCGCGCCGAGCGCACCGTCGCGCTGCTGGAGTTCATGGACTTCAATCCGCGCTGGGTGGCCGATGCCAACGATTTCGACGTCACCCGCCACCGCCCCAATGACTGGATGGCCGCCATCATCGGCAGCCTGGACAATTCCGACCGCAGCGATGCGTTGTTCGCGTGGCTGGGCAAGGGCGCCCTGCCCCCGCCGGTGATGTTGATCGACGGCGATACCACCGCTTTCGCGCAGCAGCATGGCCTGCACGAAGCCAACGTCTGGCCGCTGGAGGCGCCGCTGCGCCACGCCCAGATGGAAGGCCTGCTGCGCCGCGCCAGCCTCAAACGCCTGGATGCCGAACACCAGGCCGGTGCCGTGCAGGACCAGGGCCCGACCGGTGAAGGCGTTGCGGTCACCCAGCTGCGCCGGATGATCGAGCAGGTCGCCGCCTTCGACACCACCGTGCTGGTGCTGGGCGAATCGGGCACCGGCAAGGAAGTGGTCTCGCGCTCGATCCACCAGCGCTCCCCGCGTCGTGATGGGCCGTTCGTGGCGATCAACTGCGGTGCGATCCCGCCGGACCTGCTGGAAAGCGAGTTGTTCGGTCACGAAAAAGGCGCTTTCACCGGTGCGCTGAGCGCCCGCAAGGGTCGTTTCGAAATGGCCGAAGGCGGCACGCTGCTGCTGGATGAAATCGGCGACATGAGCCTGCCGATGCAGGTCAAGCTGCTGCGCGTGCTGCAGGAGCGCAGCTTCGAACGTGTGGGTGGCAACCAGACCATCCGCTGCAACGTGCGCGTGATCGCCGCGACCCATCGCGATCTGGAAACGCGCATTGCCGACGGCAAGTTCCGCGAGGATCTGTTCTATCGCCTCAACGTCTTCCCGATCGATGTGCCGGCCCTGCGTGAGCGCAGCGAAGACCTGCCGGCGCTGGTGACCACCATTGCCGGCCAGCTGGCCCGCACCGGCCGCGGTGAAGTGCGCTTCACCGGCGAGGCCCTGCAGGCGTTGGCCAGCTACGAGTGGCCGGGCAACGTGCGCGAGCTGACCAACCTGGTCGAGCGCCTGGCCGTGCTGCACCCCAGTGGCAACGTGCGCGTGCAGGATCTGCCGGCCCGCTACCGCGGTGATTTCGCCATCACGGCACCGGTGGCCGCCGCAGCGCCCGCGCCGCTGGCCGATGAACGCCTGGACCTGCGCAGCTTTTCGTTCCATACCCCGGGCAGCCAAGGCGCTACCTCGGCGGAGAACGGCGGCGCTCCGGCCAACCGCGCCCCGGCCCTGCCCGACGACGGCCTGGACCTGCGCAACCACATGGCCAACATCGAGCTGACCTTGATCAACGAAGCGCTGGAGCGCACCCAGGGCGTCGTCGCCCATGCCGCCCAGCTGCTCGGCCTGCGCCGCACCACGCTCGTGGAAAAGCTGCGCAAGTACGGCATCGAGCGCGACCAGACCGAACTGACTGGCTGAGCAGAACGACACAATGCAACCAGAAGCCCGGGCATGTCCCGGGCTTTTCTGTGGATCTGACGGGTGGCCGCCAGCGCTCTCCACACGCGGGTCGCGATGCCCTTGTGGGCGAAGTAAAGGAGGAGGGGTCGGCCGCAGGCCGGCGCCGGGGGACATTCGCCGGCAAGGGCATCGTGGCCCACCGCCGACCGACCCACCGGTCTCTGCCTCGAAGGATCAGACCACCCTCCGCCGGTTTTCCGGCGTCGACTCTCCGGCACGCCAGCGCGTCAAACCGCCGCTGGGCCAATCAACCGCGCCTCGCGTACACCACGGCCACCCCGCCGGAGCCGCTGACCCCGCAAACCCCCGCCCCCCTTACGAAACTGAATCGCTCATCACTTTCGGCACGGCACTTGCAACGTATTCACTCGAAACCCATCCCCTGCTTCGGAACGTTCCAGATGTCGCACTCCGTCACCTCGATCCTTTCTCAGATCCGCACCTTCCAGACCCAGATGGGGCAGCCTGCCGTCAGTCCGCTGACGGAGATGCCGCGCAGCAATGCCATCCAGGGCCTGGTATCCCCCCAGGAGATCCAGGGCCCCAGCTTCACCGAAACCCTGCGTGGCGCCATCGCCGGCGTCAACGATGCGCAACAGAAATCCGGCGCCCTGGCCAAGTCCTTCGAACTGGGTGAACCCGGTGCGGACCTGGCCAAGGTCATGGTCGCCTCGCAGCAGTCCCAGATCGCCTTCCGCGCCACCGTGGAAGTCCGTAACCGTCTCGTCCAGGCTTACCAGGACGTGATGAACATGCCGCTGTAAGGATAGAAACGCATGGCCCTGTCGCTCTCCAAAGAATCGCTGAACACCGAAAAGGCTGGGCAGTGGTTCGACCGGCTGCAAAGCCTGCAGATCACCCGTCGGCTCGGCCTGATGGCGATGATCGCCGTGGCTGTGGCGGCAGGCCTGTTCGTGTTCTTCTGGTCGCAGAAGCCCGGCATGGTGCCGCTGTACACCGGGCTGGACCAGAAGGCCACGGCCGAGGCCACCGACCTGCTGCGCGCCGCGCAGATTCCGTTTGAACTGGACCAGGCCACCGGTGGCATCACCGTGCCGGAAAAGAACCTGCACGATGCCCGCCTGAAGCTGGCCAGCTCCGGGCTGACCGACAGCGGTCGTCTGGGCTTCGAGCTGATGGAGCGTGACCCGGGCTTCGGCGTCAGCCAGTTCATGGAAAACGCCCGCTACCAGCACTCGCTGGAAACCGAGCTCTCGCGCACCATCAATACGCTGCGCCCGGTCCGTGATTCGCGCGTGCACTTGGCCATTCCCAAGCCCAGCGCCTTCACCCGCCAGCGCGATGTCGCCAGCGCCTCGGTGGTGCTGGAACTGCGTGGCGGCCAGCAGCTCGAACGCGGCCAGATCGATGCCATCGTGCACATGGTCGCCGCCAGCATTCCGGATCTGGCGCCGGAGCGCGTCACCGTGGTCGACCAGAGCGGGCGCATGCTCAGCGTCTCCGACCCGAACAGCGAGGCGGCGATGAATGCCGCACAGTTCGAGCAGGTACGCCGCCAGGAAACCTCGTTCAACCAGCGCATCCGCGAGCTGCTCGAGCCGATGACCGGCCCCGGCCGCGTCAACCCGGAAGTGAGCGTGGACATGGATTTCTCGGTGATCGAGGAAGCCCGTGAGCTCTATAACGGCGAGCCGCAGAAGCTGCGCAGCGAGCAGATGAGCGAAAACAGCACCAACGTGCCCGGCCCGCAGGGCGTGCCCGGTGCTGCCAGCAATACCCCGCCCGGCCCCGCCGCCGCGCCGGCCACCGCGCAGGCACCGACGGAAAGCTCCAAGAACGCGACCCGCAACTACGAGCTGGACCGCACCCTGCAGCACACCCGCCAGCCAGCCGGTCGCATCAAGCGTGTCTCGGTGGCGGTGCTGGTGGACAACGTGCCGCGCGCCGGTGCCAACGGCAAGATGGCCGACCAGGCCCTCTCCGCTGCGGAGCTGACCCGGGTGGAAGCACTGGTCAAGCAGGCGGTCGGCTTCGATGCCGAGCGTGGCGACACGGTCTCGGTGATGAATGCCCCGTTCGTGCGGGACGTCACCCCGGTCGAAGGCCCGAAGTGGTGGGAGCTGCCGCAGGTCCAGGACGCACTGCGTCTGCTGCTCGGCGCGATCGTGGTGCTGGCCCTGGTGTTTGGTGTGCTGCGCCCGGCGCTGCGCTCGATCACCGGCCAGAACAAGGCCAAGGAAGAAGAGCTGGAACCCCACACGGCCGACGTGCAGCTGGTCGACGATGGCGAGGGCTTGCCCGCCCTCGGCAGCGAACGCCTGAACGCGGCTGGACATGAACCCCTGGCACTGCCGGTGGACTCTTACGAGGAACGACTGCGCATGGCGCGTGAAGCTGTAAAGACCGATTCCAAGCGCGTGGCCCAGGTGGTCAAGGGCTGGGTGGCCAATGACTGAGAACGTGCCCCTGACCGGCGTTCAACGCGCTGCCGTGCTGCTGCTGTCGCTGGGTGAACTGGATGCGGCCGAAGTGCTGCGCCACATGGAACCCAAGGAAGTGCAGAAGATCGGCATCGCCATGGCGACCATGACCGATATCACCCGCGAACAGGTCGAGCGGGTCATGGACCAGTTCGGTGCCGAACTGGGTTCCAAGACCTCGCTGGGCGTGGGCTCGGACGACTACATCCGCAACATGCTGGTGCAGGCGCTGGGCACGGAAAAAGCCGGCAACCTGATCGACCGCATCCTGCTCGGCCGCAACACCACCGGCCTGGATGCCCTGAAGTGGATGGATCCGCGCGCCGTCGCCGATCTGGTCCGCAATGAGCACCCGCAGATCATCGCCATCGTGATGGCCCATCTGGAAACCGACCAGGCCGCCGACGCGCTCAAGCTGCTGCCCGAGCGTACCCGGGTGGATGTGCTGCTGCGCATCGCGACCCTGGATGGCATTCCGCCGAATGCGCTCAATGAGCTCAACGAGATCATGGAGCGCCAGTTCGCCGGCAACCAGAACCTGAAGTCCTCCAACATCGGTGGCGTGCAGTGCGCGGCCAACATCCTGAACTTCATGGACAGTGGCCAGGACCAGGCGATCCTGGGCGAGATCGCGCGCATCGATGCGCCGCTCAGCGGCCGCATCCAGGACCTGATGTTCGTGTTCGACGATCTGGTGGATCTGGACGACCGCGAACTGCAGCTGGTGCTGCGCGAAGTCAGCGGCGAGCGCCTGGGCCTGGCCCTGCGCGGCGCCGACATCAAGGTGCGCGACAAGATCACCCGCAACATGTCCCAGCGTGCGGCCGAAATCCTGCTGGAAGACATGGAAGCCCGTGGTCCGGTGCGCCTGTCGGATGTGGAAGTGGCACAGCGCGAGATTCTGGCGATCGTCAAGCGCATGGCCGATGAAGGCACCGTCACCATTGGTGGCAATGCGGAGGCCATGCTGTGAACGCTGCCGTGCGCTGGCTTGCCCCCGATCTGCTGGCGGTGCCCGAGCCGGCGCCGGAAGAAGAGATCTTCGACCTCACCGAGCCGGATCCGGAGCTGGAACCGGAGCCGTTGCTGCAGCTGCCGACCCTGGAAGAAATCCAGGCGATCCAGGACAACGCCGAGAAGGATGGCTTTGACCAGGGTCACGCCGATGGCCTTGCCCAGGGCCAAGCCGAGGTGCGCCGCCTGATCGCGCAGATCGAAGGCATCCTGGACAACTTCAGCCGGCCGTTGGTGCGGTTGGAAAACGAAGTGGTCGCCGCGCTCGGCGAACTGGCCGTGCGCATTGCGGGCAACCTGGTCGGCCGCGCGTATGAAGCCGAGCCGGAACTGCTGGCGCAGCTGGTCAACGAAGCCGTCGACGCCGTCGGCGGCGCCGCCCGCGAGGTCGAAGTGCGTCTGCACCCGGACGACATCGCCGCGTTGACGCCGGTATTGAACCTGTCACCCAACCAGCGCCTCACTCCGGATCTCAGCCTGAGCCGCGGCGACCTGCGGGTCCACGCCGAGACCGTCCGCATCGACGGCACCCTGGACGCCCGCCTGCGCGGCGCGCTCGATGCCGTCATCCGCAAGGCAGGCACCACGCCATGAACACCGATACCCTGCCCCCGCCGGCCGATTGGACCGCTGTCCGCAACCTGCGGCTGGCCTCGCGCCTGGACAACATCCGCCCGGATACCGCGCATGGCCGTGGCCTGATCCGCGAAGGCGTGCTGCGCCGCGCGGTTGGCCTGACCCTGGAAGCGGTCGGCTGCGAAGCGCCGATGGGCGCCAGCTGCAAGGTCGAAGTCGCCGACGGTGGCTGGGTGGATGCCGAAGTGGTCGGCTTTGCCGGTGAACGCACCTATCTGATGCCCAGCGCCGAACTGCATGGCCTGCTGCCCAATGCGCGGGTCGTGCCTGCGCTGGGCCGCGGCGGCGTGGAAGTGGGCGAAGGCCTGCTCGGCCGCGTCATCGACAGCGACGGTGTGCCGCTGGATGGCAAGGGCCCGATCCGCGCTGAAGGCACCGTTGGCATGGCCGGCGTGTCGATCAATCCGCTGGCCCGTGAGCCGATCACCCAGCCGCTGGACGTGGGCGTGCGCGCGATCAACGCGCTGCTGCCGATCGGCCGTGGCCAGCGTGTCGGCCTGTTTGCCGGTTCCGGTGTCGGTAAATCGACCCTGCTGGGCATGATGACCCGCTACACCGCCGCCGACGTGATCGTGGTCGGCCTGATCGGCGAACGTGGCCGCGAAGTCCGCGACTTCGTGGAAAGCACGCTGGGCGAAGAAGGCCTGCGCCGCGCGGTGGTGGTGGCCAGCCCGGCCGACCGACCGCCGCTGGCGCGCCTGCACGGCGCCTACCGTGCGACCGCGATCGCCGAATGGTTCCGCGACCAGGGCTTGAATGTCCTGCTGCTGATGGACTCGCTGACCCGCTTCGCACAGGCCCAGCGCGAGATCGGCCTGTCCGTCGGTGAGCCGCCGACCACGCGCGGCTATCCGCCGTCCGTGTTCGCCAAGCTGCCGGCCCTGGTCGAGCGCGCCGGCAATGGAGCCAAGGGCCGCGGTTCGATCACCGCGTTCTACACCGTGCTGACCGAAGGCGATGATCCGCAGGATCCGATCGCCGACGCCGCCCGCGCGATTCTCGACGGCCACATCCTGCTCTCGCGGCGCGTCGCCGACAGCGGCCTGTACCCGGCAATCGACGTGGAATCGTCGGTCAGCCGCGTGGTCACGGAAATCGCCGACGAGCCGTGGCGCCTGCGCATCCGCAAGCTCAAGCGGCTGGTCTCGGCGTACTCGGCCAACCGCGATCTGATCGCGATCGGCGCCTATCAGCGCGGCAATGACCCGGCGACCGACGAGGCACTGGAGCGCTGGTCGGACATCGTTGAATTCCTCGGCCAGGACGTCGGCAAAGCCGCCGACCTGCCGCACAGTCAGGCCGCCCTCAAGCGGCTGGTGGAACCAGAGAGTTAAGCCATGATGCAATCCAAGCGATTCGACCCATTGCTGAAGCGCGCCCAGGACCACGAGGACGAGGTCGCCCGCGACCTCGCCGAGCGCCAGCGCTCCCTCGACACGCATGTGTCGCGGCTGGATGAGCTGCGCCGCTATGCCGACGAATATGCTGGCGCGCAGATGGCCGCGACCAGTCCGGCGCAGCTGATGAACCGGCGCGCGTTCCTGGATCGCCTGGACAGCGCGGTGGCCCAGCAGCGCCAGACCGTGGACAACAACCGCGAGAAGGTCGAGGCCGAACGCGCGCGCCTGATCCTGGCCAGCCGTGACAAGCAGGTCCTTGAACAGTTGGCGGCCAGTTACCGCGCGCAGGAGAAGGTGGTCACCGATCGCCGCGACCAACGCGAGATGGACGATCTCGGCGCACGCCGGTCGCGCCAGGCGCAACGCGAAGACAGCGAAAACGGAGGCACGCCATGACGCCCTCGGCCCTGCTCGGCGGCACCGCGCCGGCACCGTCCAGTACTGCGGGCGCCTCCGGCAGCCGTCCCGATGCCTCCGGCGGCAGCGACCGTCGGGAGTTTGACGCGATGCTCAAGCCCGGCCGAGATGCGGCTCGCCCGGAGGCATCAAGCAAACCCGCCGGCCGCCGCGAGGCGCCTGCGGGCAAGGACGCCGCCACGCCGGATACCGGCAAGGACACCGCACCACGCCCCGGAAGCGCCAGCAGCAAAGACACCGCCGAGACGCCTGCCACGACCGATACCAGCGCCGCGCCCCCCGCCACCGCCGACAAGCCGGTGGCCGAGGCGGCGGACGACGATGCAGCGTGGCCGCCGTTCGGCCTGGCCGGCCTGGCGTTGAACGGGCTGCCGGTTCCGGTGCCCGTGCCGGTCGCGCCCGCGCCTTTGGGCACGGCCACCGGTGCTGCGCCCACGACGGCGGGCCTGCCGACGCTGGCCACCGCCACTGCAGACACCACCGCGCCGGCAGCGGGCCCGCTGGCGCCGGCCGCACCTGCGGCGAGCGGCATCGCCCTGCCCGCCTTGGCGGCCGACGCCGCCCCAGCCGACGCCGTGCCGCTGTTGAAGACCTTCACCGAGGCACTGAGCGCTGCCGCCAGCGATGGCCCGGACGCACCGGCCACGCCGGTGCTGCACGCCCTGCAGAGCATCGTCGACGCCAAACCGGCAGCGGCCACGCCCTTCACCGGCTCGCCGACCGCCACGCCGCAGCTGGGCGCTGGCGATTTCGATGATGCCGTCGGCGCCCGCGTCAGTTGGTTGGCGGACCAGAAGATCGGCCACGCCCATATCAAGATCACCCCGAACGACCTGGGCCCGATCGACGTGCGACTGCATCTGGACGGTGACAAGGTCCATGCGACCTTCACCAGCGCCCATGCCGACGTGCGCCATGCACTGGAAAGCAGCCTGCCGCGCCTGCGCGACATGCTCGGCGAACAGGGCTTCCAGCTCGGCCAGGCCGATGTCGGCCAGCAGCACACCGCGCAGGATGGCGGCCGTGGCGAGGGTACCCGGACCGGCACGGGCGATGACGGCGAGCCGTTGATGGCCGAGACCACGCTGTCGCCCTCGCAGTTGATCCGTCAGCGCGGGTTGGTCGACGCCTACGCGTGATCCCCGGGTGCGACGCCGCTTCGGCGGCGCCGCCAGAAACCCGACACCCGCCCTCTTCGGCATTCAGGCACAGCCTTTGCATGTAGTCAGGAAGCAATCCTCTGGAGCTTCCTCGTGGCCGCAGCCGCCGACAAAACCAAGAAATCCGCCGACAAGGACGCCACGGCCAAGCCGCGTCGTCCGATCCTGATCACCGCCCTGGTCGCGGTGCTCGCCGCCGGTGCCGCCGGTGGCGGCGTCTGGTATTTCACCCAGTCCCAGCACGACGACAAGGCTGCCAAGCCGGCCGCCAAGGCCGCGGTGCCTGCACCGGCCCAGTACTTCGGTCTGGAGCCGCCGTTCGTGGTCAACCTCAACAGCAGCTTCGATGGCCCGCGCTACCTGCAGGTCGAAGTACAGCTGATGAGCCGCGATCCGGCCGCCATGGAAGCGATCAAGCTCCATGCCCCGGCGATCCGCGCCAAGCTGCTGATGCTGTTCTCGCAGGTCGAGCCGACCGACATCGCCGACCGCGCGGGCAAGGAACGCCTGCAGGCCACCTCGCTGGCCGAAGTGCAGAAGCTGCTCAAGGCCGAGACCGGCAAGCCGGGTGCCGACGAATTGCTGTTCACCAGTTTCGTCACCCAGTAAGGGCCGATCATGAATGACCTGCTTTCCCAGGATGAGATCGATGCGCTGTTACACGGCGTGGACTCCGGCGCGGTCGAGACCGACGTCGATGCTGCCACGCCCGGCGAGGCGCGCTCGTATGACTTTGCCAGTCAGGACCGCATCATCCGCGGCCGCATGCCGACCCTGGAAATGGTCAACGAGCGCTTCGCGCGCCTGTGGCGCATCGGTCTGTTCAACCTGATCCGGCGCTCGGCCGAACTGTCCGTGCGCGGCATCGAACTGATCAAGTTCAATGACTACATGCACTCGCTGTACGTGCCGACCAACCTCAACCTGATCCGCTTCAAGCCGCTGCGCGGCACCGGGCTGATCGTGTTCGAGCCGACGCTGGTGTTCGCGATCGTGGACAACTTCTTCGGCGGCGACGGCCGCTACCCGACCCGCATCGAAGGCCGCGAGTTCACCGCGACGGAAATGCGCGTCATCCACCTGCTGCTCAAGCAGACCTTCGCCGACCTGCAGGAAGCCTGGGCGCCGGTGATGGATGTGGAGCTGGAGTACATCAACTCCGAAATCAATCCGCACTTCGCCAACATCGTGACGCCGCGCGAGTACGTGGTGGTCTGCCGCCTGCATGTCGAACTTGACGGCGGTGGCGGCGACATCCACGTCACCCTGCCCTACTCGATGCTCGAGCCGATCCGCGAGCTGCTCGACGCCGGCATCCAGAGCGACCGCAACGACCGCGATGCCAGCTGGGGCGTGATGCTGCGCGAACAGCTCAACATCGCCGAAGTCACGCTGTCCAGCGTGTTGGCCAGCAAGCGCATGACCCTGCGTGAACTGACCGGCCTGAAGGTCGGCGACATCCTCTCGATCGACATGCCGGCGCAGGTTCCGTTGTGCGTGGAGAACATCCCGGTGTTCACCGGCGAGTTCGGCATCGCCAACGGTTGCAACGCCGTCAAGATCACCGCCACCCATCCCCCGGGCACCCGCCCACGCGTTCCCGTACTCCAGGAAGTCTCGAAATGAACGATATCGAATCCAACGAACCGCTGTCCCCGGCGGAACCGGCACCGGCGCAGTTCACCACGCTGCAGTCCGATGAGAACCTCGGTCCCGAGCTGAACCTGGATGTGATCCTGGATGTGCCGGTGACCCTGTCGCTGGAAGTGGGCCGTGCACGCCTGCCGATCCGCAACCTGCTGCAGCTCAACCAGGGCTCGGTGGTGGAACTGGAACGCGGCGCCGGCGAATCGCTGGACGTGTTCGTCAACGGCACCCTGATCGCCCATGGCGAGGTGGTGGTGATCAACGACCGCTTCGGCGTGCGCTTGACCGATGTGGTCAGCCCGAGCGAACGGATCCGGAGACTGCGTTGAGCACCGGGCTGCTGATCGCAGCCGGCGCGTCGACCGTCAAGGTCGGCCAGCATGCCGCCGCCGCACCGGGCATGTTCGGTGCGGTACTGGCACTGCTGGGCGTGCTGGCGTTGATCGTCGGCCTGGGCTGGCTGCTCAAGCGCATGCCCGGCAGCGGCTTCCGCCCGGCCGAAGGCCTGCGGGTGGTTGCCAGCCTGACTGTCGGCGCGAAAGAGCGCGTGGTCGTTGTCGAGGTCAATGGCACCCAGCTGCTGCTGGGGGTCACCGCCGGTGGCATCAACGCCCTGCATCAGCTGCCCGAACCGCTGCCGACCCCGTCGCCGGCGCGCCTTCCCGATTTCAAACACCTGCCGAATTTCGCCCAGCTGCTGCAACAGCGGCTGCGCAAGGAATCCTGAACATGCGTGGCCCCCGTACCTCCTGGACCCGTTACCTGCCGCTGTTGTTGACTGCCCTGCTGTGCGCGCTGCCGGCCCTGGCCTGGGCCGCGCCCGGCGTGCCGGGTGTGCCTGCGCTGCCGGACGTGAATGTCGGCAAGATCGGCGGCCAGCCGGTCAGCCTGCCACTGCAGACGCTGCTGCTGATGACGGCGATCACCCTGATCCCCTCGATGCTGCTGGTGCTGACCGCCTTCACCCGCATCATCATCGTGCTGGGCCTGCTGCGCCAGGCGCTGGGTACCGGCCAGACGCCGTCCAACCAGGTGCTGCTCGGTCTGGCCCTGTTCCTCACTGCGATGGTGATGCTGCCGGTGTGGCAGAAGGCGTGGGGCAGCGGCATGGCGCCGTACCTCAACGGCGAGATCGACTTCCAGACCGCCTGGACGCTGACCACCCAGCCGCTGCGCGCCTTCATGCTGGCGCAGATCCGCGAGACCGATCTGATGACCTTCGCCGGCATGGCCGGTCACGGTACCTACGACAGCCCGGATGCCATTCCGTTCCCGATCCTGGTCGCCTCGTTCGTCACCAGCGAGCTGAAGACCGCCTTCGAGATCGGCTTCCTGATCTTCATCCCGTTCGTGATCATCGATCTGGTCGTGGCCAGCGTACTGATGTCGATGGGCATGATGATGCTCTCGCCGATGCTGGTCTCCGCCCCCTTCAAGATTCTCTTGTTCGTGCTGGTGGATGGCTGGGTTCTCGTGGTGGGCACCTTGGCTGCCAGTTTCAATGCGGTCTGACCGCCCCGCCCTGTTGATCGATACGGACCCGAGACTGACATGACGCCCGAACTTGCCCTGACCGAACTGCGTGGTGGCCTGATCACCGTGTTGTGGGTCGCCGGCCCGCTGCTGCTCACCGTGCTGATCGTCGGCGTGGTGGTCGGCGTGGTCCAGGCCGCGACCCAGCTCAATGAGCCCACCATCGCCTTCGTCGCCAAGGCCGCGGCCTTGACGGTGGTGTTGTTCGCGCTCGGCAGCCTGCTGATCGGCCATCTGGTCGAATACACCACGCTGCTGTTCCAGCGCATTCCACATCTGATCGGCTGAGGCAGCCGCCGTGGATTCCGCGACCCAGATGGCCGCCGATGGCCTGCAGGCCTTCGGCATGATCGGCACGATCCTGTGGACCATGCTGCGCATCGGCGCCATGATCATGGCGATGCCGCTGATCGGCACCCGCGCGGTGCCTTCGCGCGTGCGCGTGATGCTTGCCGGTGCACTGGCGATCGCGCTCTCGCCGATGCTGCCGCCGGTACCGGAATGGACCGGCTTCGATGCAGCCACCGTGCTGACCATCGCCCGCGAGCTGGCCATCGGCATCTCGATCGGCTTCCTGCTGCGGCTGGTGTTCGAAGCCGGCGCGATGGCTGGCGAACTGGTCGCACAAGGTACCGGCCTGGCCTTCGCGCAGATGAGTGATCCGATGCGCGGTGGCAGCTCCGGCGTGATCGGGCAGTGGTTCTATCTGCTGTTCGGCCTGTTGTTCTTCGCCTCCAACGGACACCTGGCGCTGATTTCACTGTTGATGGACAGCTACAAGGCATTGCCGATCGGCACCGCCCTGCCAGATCCGCATGCGTTTTTCGCCATCGCCCCCACGTTCCTGCTGCAGGTGTTCCGTGGCGCGCTCACGCTGGCGCTGCCGCTCACGGTCGCGATGCTGGCCATCAATCTGGCCTTCGGCGTGCTGGCCCGCGCGGCACCTGCGCTCAACCCGATCCAGCTGGGCCTGCCGGTGGCCCTGCTGCTGGGCCTGTTCCTGCTGACCGTGCTGGCCGGCGAGATGGGGCCACCGGTGCAACGCCTGTTCGATGCCGCCTTCGACGCGGCCGACAGCGTCAGCCGCTGACCCGGGACACACCCGGGACAGCGCCGAAGTTGGCCGAAAGCGGGCCATTCGTCACTTGCGGCGCCCCCCGGTCGGGTTGTTAGTCTGGGCCCTGCGTTCCGCCGCGCCGTCGCACGGCGATGACGAAACCTTCACCCGCTGTCTGCGGTGATGGCGTGGCGTTCTGTCGTATCGCTCAGGTGTTGACCAGGGAGAGAGTCATCCATGCTGATCGGCAGCTACACCCCGTGGTTGGTCGTTGTGTCGTTTCTGGTGGCCGTGCTCGCCTCCTTCACTGCGCTGGACATGGCCAGCCGGGTCACCACCGCGGCCACACGCCGCTCCACCTGGTTGTGGCTGATCGGGGGCGGAGGCGCGATGGGGCTGGGCATCTGGTCGATGCACTTCATCGGCATGCTCGCGTTCCAGCTCCCGATCCCGCTCGGCTATGCGCTGGGCCTGACCACCGTCTCGCTGTTGGCCGCCGTGGCCTCCTCCATCTTCGCGCTGTGGCTGGTCTCACGCCCGACCCTGCCGCACGGCCGCCTCGTGCTCGGCGCGGTATTGATGGGCAGCGGCATCGCATCGATGCACTACCTGGGCATGGCCGCGCTGTACATGCAGCCCGGGATCGACTATCACGCCGGCTGGGTGGCGCTGTCGCTGCTCATCGCAGTGGCCGCCTCCTGGGCCGCGCTGTACATCGCCTTCCGCCTGCGCAGCAGCCACCGGCGTCTTCGTGATCGCGTCGCCCCTGCACTGGTGCTCGGCGCGGCCATCGTGGGTATGCATTACACCGGCATGGCCGCGGCACGTTTCCCCGCCCGCAGCCTCTGCGGTGCCGCCGCGGGTGACGGCCTGCAGGCACAGTGGCTGGCGCTGGTGGTACTGGTGCTCACCATCGCGATCCTGGCCATCGTGCTGATCGTCTCCTGGCTGGATCAGCGCATGGAGGCGCAGCTGCTGCGTCTGCGCAATACGGACCTGACCAGCTCACTGGATGATGCGCAGGCCGAGTTGACCCAGGCAGCCCTGCACGACCCCCTGACCCGTCTGCCCAATCGCCGGCTGCTGCAGCAGCGCATCGAACAGGCGCTGGCGGAGGCCGAGCAGCGCGGCAGCCGGTTCGCGGTGATGTTCATGGATCTGGATGGCTTCAAACAGGTCAATGATGCCTACGGACACCAGACCGGCGATGCGTTGCTGGTCGCCGTCGCCGACCGCACACGCAAACTGCTGCGGCCGGAAGACATGCTCGCGCGCCTGGGCGGCGACGAATTCGTGCTGGTGGTGCCGATCGAGAACGATGAGGATGTCGCCACGCTGGCCAGCCGCATCATCCAGACCGTGGGCCGCGAACCATTGCTGCCGCACCAGGACCTGCAGGTGACCGCCAGCATCGGCATCGCCATCTGCCCCGACCATGCCGCCAGCGAGCGTCAGCTCATGGCCTTCGCCGATGCAGCGATGTACCAGGCCAAGGAAGCCGGCCGCAACGCCTATGTGCGCTTCGCCGACTGGATGAACGACAGCGCCGAGCAGCAGTTCCAGCTTCTCGCCGACCTGCGCCGGGCGATCGGTACCGAGCAGCTGTTCCTGCACTACCAGCCCAAGACCCGCGTGGCCGGCCAGTCGGTCAGCGGGGCCGAAGCGCTGATCCGCTGGCGTCACCCGCAGCAGGGCCTGATCCCGCCGGACCGCTTCATCCGACTGGCCGAGCGCAGCGGCGTGATCAATGACATCGGCCGCTGGGCACTCAACGAAGCCTGCCGCCAGCTGCGTGTGTGGCACGACGCCGGTCATGACGGCTGGACGGTCTCGGTGAACCTCTCGCCGATCCAGTTCGCCTCGCCCACGCTGCTGCACGAAGTGCGCGAGGCGCTCAAGACCCATCATCTCCAGCCACGCCGGCTGATCCTGGAAATCACGGAAAGCGCCGTGATGCGTGACACCGAGGCCAGCTTGACCCTGTTGCAGGCCATGGCCGCGCTGGGCGTGGGCATTTCCATCGATGATTTCGGCACCGGGTATTCCAGCCTGCTGTACCTCAAGCGGCTGCCGGCCACCGAGATCAAGATCGACCATGCGTTCGTGCGCGATCTGGAAAACAGCTCCGAGGACGTGGTGATCGTCTCGGCCATCGTGGCGCTGGGGCATGCGCTGGATATGGACATCGTCGCCGAAGGCGTCGAGACCGCCGGCCAACGGGCTTACCTGGAGCGGTTGGGCTGCGACTACCTGCAGGGGTATCTGCTCGGCCGGCCAATGGATCCGGAGCGCTTCATGCAGTTGCATGACCTGCCCCGCCCGCGGGTGGAGGTGGCGGCAGGCTGGAAGACCCAAGCCCCGGCCCAGGCCCAGGCGCGCCCCGGGGCCCCGGCGGGGTGATGCTGGAGACCCGGTAGTGCCGGCCGCTGGCCGGCTCCTCAGAAACCAGCAGGCATCGCCTGGAGCCGGCCAGCGGCCGGCACTACCCTGGCTCGCGGCCCGCGGAACGGTTCTTGCACGGACACCGGTATCTCCTCCCGTGTCGTGCCCTGATGTCCGAGAACGAACAAGCCGGCGAAAAGACCGAACTACCCACCGAAAAGCGCCTGCGCGATGCCCGGGAACAGGGCAACATCCCGCGCTCGCGTGAACTGGCCACGGCGGCCGTGTTCGGTGCCGGTGTTCTGGCGCTGATGGCGTTCTCCGGCACCATCGCCCGCAACACCAAGACCTGGATGCAGTTCGCGCTGAGCCCCGAGCCGGCCCTGTGGCTGCACCCCAAGGCGCTGTTCGGGCACTTCGGCGAGCTGCTGCTGCGCCTGATGCTGGCAATGTGGCCGCTGATCGTGATCTGCCTGCTGGCCAGTTTCCTGTCACCGGTGGTGATGGGCGGGCTGCGCTGGTCGAACAAATCGATGATGCCCGACTTCAAACGCATGAGCCCGATGGCCGGCATGAAGCGCCTGTACGGCCCGGAAGCGATCGCCGAGTTCACCAAATCCCTGCTGCGCATCGCCTTCGTCGGCACCGCGGCCGGGCTGGTGGTCTGGCACGGCATCCGGCCCCTGCGCGATCTGCTCAACCAGCCGCTGGAAACCGCCATGGTCCATGGCCTGGGCTTCACCCTGAAGCTGATGCTGGCCACCGGCGGCGCGATGATGCTGCTGGCCTTCATCGATGCGCCGTACCAACGCTGGAACTGGATGCGCAAGCTGAAGATGACCCGTGAAGAGCTGCGCCGGGAAATGAAGGAAAGCGAGGGCAGCCCGGAGGTCAAGGGCCGCATCCGCCAGCTCCAGCAGCAGCTGGCCAACCGCCGGATGATGGAAGCGGTGCCCACCGCCGACGTGGTGGTGGTCAACCCGACCCACTACGCGGTCGCCCTGAAATACGAGGGCGGAAAGATGGGCGCCCCCACCGTGGTGGCGTTGGGCGTGGATGAAACCGCCCTGCGTATCCGTGAAGTGGCCGACGGCAACAAGGTCGCCATCGTCTCCGCCCCGCCTTTGGCACGCGCCTTGTATCGGGAAGGTCAACTTGGAAAGGAAATTCCCGTGAGACTGTATTCGGCCGTGGCCCAGGTCCTCTCCTACGTCTACCAGCTGCGCAGCTGGCACACCGGCCCGATGCCGGCCAGCCCCAGCATCGACATCGATGAATTCGGCAAGGGAGCCCGCTCATGAGCGCACAGCCCGCTGCAGGCGGCATGAACGTCCGCCGCGCCCTGGACATGATCCGCAACGGCCTCGGCGCCCCGCTGATCGTGCTGGCGCTGCTGGCCATGGTGGTCGTGCCGCTGGCCCCGCCGGTGCTCGATGCACTGTTCACCTTCAACATCGCCATCTCGCTGATGGTGCTGCTGGCGGTGGTCTACGTGAAGCGCCCGCTGGATTTCACCATCTTCCCGATCGTGCTGCTGATCACCACCATGCTGCGGCTGGCGTTGAACGTGGCCTCCACGCGCGTGATCCTGCTGCATGGCCAGAACGGCCACGAGGCCGCGGGCAAAGTGATCGCCGCCTTCGGCGAGTTCGTCATCGGCGGCAACTACGCGGTCGGTATCGTGGTGTTCGCGATCCTGACCATCATCAACTTCGTGGTGATCACCAAGGGTGCCGGCCGCGTGTCCGAAGTGACCGCGCGCTTCATCCTGGACGCCATGCCCGGCAAGCAGATGGCCATCGATGCCGACCTAAACGCCGGTTTGCTGACGCGTGAAGAGGCCAAGGCCCGCCGCGAAGAAGTCCGCGAGGAAGCCGACTTCTACGGCGCGATGGATGGCGCGAGCAAGTTCATCCGCGGCGATGCGATCGCCGGCATCCTGATCCTGTTCATCAACTTGATCGGCGGCCTGGCCGTCGGCGTGCTCCAGCACGGCATGCCGTTCGGCGATGCCGCGGCCACCTACACCCTGCTCTCCATCGGTGACGGCCTGGTGGCGCAGCTGCCGGCGCTGCTGGTGTCCTCCGCGGTGGCCATGCTGGTCACCCGCGCCTCGCGCTCGCAGGACATGGCCCAGGCCATGATGGGCCAGGTGTTCGGCCAGTACCGCGCACTCACCATCGCCGCGGCGATCATGGGCGTGGTCGGCCTGGTGCCGGGCATGCCCAACGTCGCCTTCTTGACGCTGTCGGCGATCCTCGGCGTCGTCGCCTGGAAAGCCTGGAAGAAGAGCGTGGCCACTGCGCGCGCCGCCGAATCTCCCGCTGCCAATCGTCCTGAAGCACTCGGCCTGCCCGGCGGCACCCCCTCGCCCACCGCCGAACTGACCTGGGACGAACTGCGCCCGGTCGATCCGCTCGGCCTGGAAGTCGGCTACCGGTTGATTCCGCTGGTCGACAAGAACCAGGGCGGCGAGTTGATGGCGCGGATCAAGGGTGTGCGCCGCAAGCTCACCCACGACATCGGCTTCCTGATTCCCTCGGTCCACATCCGCGACAACCTCGAACTGCCCGCCACCGCCTACCGCCTGCTGATTCACGGCGTCCCGGTAGCCACGGCCGAGATCCACCCGGACCGCGAACTCGCGCTGGACCCGGGCAGCGCGCTGGGCACGCTGGAAGGCATTGCCGGCAAGGATCCCGCCTTCGGCCTGGACGCCACCTGGATCCAACCGCACCAGCGCGCCAACGCCGAAACGATGGGCTACACCGTGGTCGATCCGGCCACGGTGGTCGCCACGCATCTGTCGCACCTGATCCGCGAGCACGCCCCGGAACTGCTCGGCCATGAAGAAGTGCAGCAGCTGCTGGCCAACCTGGCCAAGAGCGCACCGAAGCTGGTCGAGGATCTGACACCCAAATCGCTGCCGCTCTCGGCCGTGGTGCGCGTGCTGCAGAACCTGCTGATCGAACGCATTCCGATCCGCCAGCTGCGCAAGATCGTCGAATCGCTGGTGGAAAGCGCCCCGACCAGCCAGGACCCGGCGGTGCTGACCGCTGCCGTGCGCAACGCGCTGGGCCGTTTCATCGTGCAGGAGATCGCCGGAATGTCGGCGGAGCTGCCGGTGTTCACCCTCAACCCGCAACTGGAACGCGTCTTGCAGGAGTCCACTCAGGGCAACGGCGCCGCGCTGGAACCCGGACTCGCTGAGCGACTGCATCAAAGCCTGGCCGAATGTGTCGGCAAGCAGGAAGCGAAGAACGAGCCGGCGGTCGTGCTGGTGCCTGGCCCGGTACGTGCCGCGCTGGCACGGCTGGTACGCCACAGCGTCCCCTCGCTGTCCGTACTCGCCTACAGCGAGGTGCCCGAGGACAAACGGCTGAAGCTGGTCGGCACGATCAGTTGAGCCAGGCGCCCGACGGCACCGCGACAGAAAACAGACACCCCACTCGAATTCACCGCAGCAGGAAATAAAGGGAATCCCTGACCGTGCAGACCACCGACAACCAGCGTTTCCCTTCCACCACTCCGCCGCCCCAGTCCCGGTACCACAGCATGAAAATCAAACGCTTCGTCGCCTCCGATATGCGCTCGGCCATGAACCTGGTGCGCAAGGAACACGGTCCTGACGCAGTGATCCTGTCCAACCGCCGGATCGCCGAAGGTGTCGAGATCGTGGCGGCGGCGAACTACGACGAGGGCGCAGTGCAGCGCGCCCTGGAAGCGGCCCGCAAGGATGTCGCTCCGCCGCCGGCCCCGCGCCCGCGCAGCGCCGCCGATGCCGTGATCGCCGCCGTGACCCGTCGCAAGACCCCGGTGGCCACGCCCGAGCCGGTGGCCGCCACCACCTCGGCCGTTGCCGCCCTGGCCCGCGCCGCTGTCGGCGCGACCGGTCGCACGCTCGATACCGCCAACGAAAGCGTGCCCCAGCGCGGCAGCGATGGCTTTGCCGCTACCCTGGCCCGCGCCAGCGTCAGCCCCGCCGTCAACGAACCGTCGCTGCCGGAGCAGATCTTCGCGCCGTTCAATGTCGAGCAGGCTGCCGCAGCCTCGCCCGCCGCACCGATGGAGGCTGTCGCGGCCCCGGCCCCGATCAACCGCGCCCGCTTCGTGATCGACCCGCCGCTGGACGACGCCGACGAACCCGCACTGCCGGCCGCCGCGGTGCTCGCCCCGGCCGCGATCGTGGCTGCCGCGGTACCGCCGGCGCTGCCGCTGCCGGTGACCACCGCGGCCGCCGCCAACGAACCGGCACCGGTCGTGGCCAGCGCGCCGGAGCTGAGCCTGATCCCGCGCGACGACGAAGAAATCCGCCAGCTGCGTCACGAAGTGGCCGGCATGCGCCACGTCATCGAGCGCGAGATGCACCGCTTCACCGACGAACGCCTGCGCGGCTCGCCGGTCCGTGCGGCCGCCTTGGACCTGATGGACGAATACGGCTTCGATGCCGGGATCAGCCGCGACGTGGCCATGCAGATCCCGCTGGACACCGAAGCCCACCGTGGCCGCGGCCTGATGCTCGGCCTGCTCTCCAGGAAGCTGCCGATCGCCCCGGTCGATCCGCTGGAAGCCGGCGGTGTGATCGCCCTGGTCGGCCCGACCGGCGCCGGCAAGACCACCACCATCGCCAAGCTGGCCTCGCGTTTCGCCGAAGCCCACGCCGCCCGCGATGTCGCCCTGGTCACCACCGATACCGGCCGCATCGGCGCCCGCGAACAGCTGTACGGCTTTGGCCGCCAGCTCGGCATCGCGGTTCACGAAGCCAGCAGCGGCAGCGACCTCAACCAGCTGCTGGAGCGCCTGAAGGACTACAAGCTGGTCCTGATCGACACCGCCGGCCTGGGCCCGCGCGACCGTGCACTGGCCGCCCAGCTGCAGTGGCTGCGGGCCGCCGAGCAGATCCGCACCCTGCTGGTGCTGCCGGCCAACACCAGTTTCGGCGATATGGACGAGGTGGTCCGCCGCTTCAGCGCCGCCAACCCCCAGGGCGTGGTGCTGAGCAAGCTGGATGAGACCGGCCGCTTCGGTACCGCCCTGTCGGTGGCCGTCGACCACCGCCTGCCGATCACCTGGATCACCGATGGCCAGGACGTTCCTGAAGACCTGCACCGTGCCAGCGCGGCCAATCTTGTACTTCGCCTTGAAGATTTGCGCCGCGCGGCCGATATGCCCTGCAACCCGGAGTTGAACCATGCCGTCGCGTGAGTACGCCAAGCTGACCCAGACCTTCCCGTTGTCGGCTACCCGAAGCCAGCCGCTGGGCCCGGTCCGCACCATCGCCGTCACCGGCGGCAAGGGCGGCGTGGGCAAAACGAACGTTTCGGCCAATCTGGCCGTGGCGCTTGCCAGCATGGGCAAACGTACCCTGCTGCTGGATGCCGACCTGGCCCTGGCCAACGTCGATGTGATCCTGGGCCTGAAGCCGACCGTGACCCTGGCCGACCTGGTCGCCGGGCGCTGCACGCTGGAGGAGGTCATCATCGAAGGTCCCGGCGGCGTGCTGGTGGTGCCGGCCGCCTCGGGCCGCCGCAACATGGCCGAGCTGCAGCAGGCCGAGCACATCGGCCTGGTCAACGTGTTCTCCGAGCTGGAGCGCGAACTGGACATCATGGTCGTGGACACGGCCGCGGGCATCACCGACGGCGTGCTGACCTTCTGCCAGGCCGCCCAGGACACCGTGGTGGTGGTCTGCGACGAACCGGCCTCGATCACCGATGCCTACGCCCTGATCAAAGTCCTCTCGCGCGAACGCGGCGTGGACCGCATCCAGGTGGTCGCCAACATGGTGCGCGACCCGAATGAAGGCCGGGTGCTGTACGAAAAGCTGACCCGCGTCTGCGAGAAGTTCCTGGCCGATGTGTCGCTCAACTACCTCGGCTGTGTGCCGCAGGACGACTGGTTGCGCCTGTCGGTCCAGCGCCAGCAGCCGGTGGTGAAGGCCTACCCGTCCAGTCCGTCGGCGCTGGCCTTGACCGAGATCGCACGCCGTACCGCACGCTGGCAGGCCCCGACCGAGCCGCGGGGTGGCGTCGAGTTCTTCCTGGAACGCATCCTCAAGCAACGCGGGGTGACCGCATGAAAGGCGCCGCACAATACAAAGAGGTCCAGCGGGTCGCCGCGAACGAGTGCATTGCCCAGCACTCGGACCTGGTCCGCCGCATCGCCCACCATCTGGCGGCACGTCTGCCCGCCAGCGTGGAGGTCGACGACCTGATCCAGGCCGGCATGATGGGTCTGATCGAAGCGTCGCGCAGCTATGACGCCGACCAGGGCGCCTCGTTCGAGACCTATGCCTCGATCCGCATCCGTGGCTCGATGATCGATGAGATCCGCCGTGGCGACTGGGTGCCTCGCTCGGTCCATCGCCGGGCCCGCGACGCCGCCGCCACCATCCGCCGGCTCGAACAGAGCACCGGACGCGCCGCCAGCGCCACGGAAGTGGCGGCCGCGATGGACATGCCGCTGCCGGACTACCTGCGCCTGATGGAAGATGCCTCGCGCGGCCAGGTGCTGAGCCTGGAATCACGGATCGAGGACCAGGGCGAGCTGGACACCGTCGCCCAGGGCGGCCCGACCCCGCAGCAGGTGCTGGAGCGCGGTGAGTTCGGGCGTGAGCTGGGCAACGCGATCGGGCTGCTGCCCGAGCGCGAACAGCTGGTCCTGTCGCTGTACTACGAGCAGGAACTGAACCTGAAAGAGATCGGCGCCGTGTTGGGCGTCAGCGAATCGCGCGTGTGCCAGATCCATGGCCAGGCCGTGCTGCGCCTGCGTGGCCGACTGAAAATCTTCGAGGCGGCCGACGCCGGCCTCGAGAACCATTAAGACCGAGGAAAGAGCTTTGGACAAGAACATGCGTATCCTGATCGTCGACGATTTTTCGACCATGCGTCGTATCGTCAAGAACCTGCTGGGCGATCTGGGCTTCACCAACACGGCCGAAGCCGAGGACGGGCATGCCGCGCTGATGCTGTTGCAGAGCCAGCCGTTCGATTTCGTGGTCACCGACTGGAACATGCCGGTGATGACGGGCATCGACCTGCTCAAGGCCATCCGCGCCGACGCCAAGCTCAAGACGCTGCCGGTGTTGATGGTGACCGCTGAAGCCAAGCGCGAGCAGATCATCGAAGCGGCCCAGAACGGCGTCAACGGCTACATCATCAAGCCGTTCACCGCCCAGACCCTGGAAGAAAAGCTCGGCAAGATCTTCGAGCGTCTGGCGGCGAGCGCCTGATGGAAACCCTGAGCGACAAATCAGCGCTGGTGCAGCGCCTGCAGGATGCACTGGCCGCGCTGGAATCGGGTGACGAAGCCGCGTGGCGTCAGGAAATCGACGCACTCGCCGCGCTGCGTACCCAGCCGATGATGGCCGGGTTGAACCGGCTCGCCCGCGAACTTGGCCAGGCACTGGGCGAGCTGCCCAGCCTGCCCAGCGAAGCCGGCGAACTGGACGATGCCTGCGCACGCCTTGACCATGTGGTGGCGATGACCGAACAGGCCACCCACCGCACCCTGGACCTGGCCGAAGAATGCCGCACGCTCACCGAGCAGCTGCGCGCCAATGGCTTGACGGCCGACCAGGACCAGCAGCTGGACCGCATCCGCCACAACCTGACCGAGATCGCGCTCACCCAGAGCTATCAGGATCTCACCGGGCAGATCATCCGCCGCGTGGTGGGCATCGTGCGTCGCGTGCATGAGGGCTTCAGTGCCCTGGGCCTGCCGCCGCAGGACGACACCGCGCACAAGCGTGACAACGGCCTGGCCGGCCCGGCCGTGACCGGTCTGGACCGCCACCAGGTTTCACAGGTCGACGCTGACGACCTGCTCTCCGATTTGGGACTTTAACGATCATGAGTGCTGTTCCAGACGATATCGCTGCCGACTTCATCCTCGAGGCCCAGGAGATCCTGGATCGCCTCGGCGAACAGCTGGTGTCGCTGGAGCAGGCGCCCCAGGACAGTGACCAGCTCAACGCCGTGTTCCGCGGGTTCCACACGCTCAAGGGCGGCGCGGGCTTCCTCGGCATCCAGGCGATGGTGGAGCTGTGCCACGCCGCCGAGGAAACCCTGGGCATGGCACGCTCGGGCCAGGCCACGCTGCAGGCCCATCACTTCGATGCGGCCCAGCAGTCGCTGGATTACCTGCAGTCGATGCTGGATTCGGTCTCGGCCGGCACCGAGCCGGGCTATGCCCCGCCGGAACTGATCGCGCAGTTCGACGTGAACGGCCCGGCCACCCCGGCGGCTGCCACCAGTGCCGCGGCCGGCCCCAGCAGCGGTGAGCTGATCACCGACGATGAATTCGAAGCGCTGCTCGACCAGTTGCATGGCGGTGCCGCACCGACCGCCGTCGCCGCCAGGAAAGACGACGGCATGATCAGCGAAGACGAGTTCGAATCGCTGCTCGACCAGCTGCACGGCGGCGCGGCACCCGGTGCCAAGGCCGTGCCGGCCGCACCGGCCCCGGCGCCGCGTGCGGTGGCAGCGCCCGCCGCGCCTGCCGCCAACAAGCCCGCGCCCAACAAGCCGGTTGCCGAGGCCGAGCACACCGTGCGCGTGGACACCAAGCGCCTGGATGCGATCGTCAACCTGATCGGCGAGCTGGTGCTCTCGCGCAACCGGCTCAAGACGCTGCGTGCGCGCCTGCACGATGAAGAGCTGGACCGCGCGGTCTCCACGCTGGACATCGCCACCGCCCGCCTGCAGTCGGCCGTCATGCGCACCCGCATGCAGCCGGTCGGCAAAGTGTTCTCGCGCTTCCCCAAGGTGGCCCGCGATGTCGCGCGCTCGCTGAAGAAGGAAGTGGAGCTGGAACTGATCGGCGCGGAAACCGAGCTGGACCGCAACCTGGTCGAAGCGCTGGCCGATCCGCTGGTCCATCTGGTCCGCAACGCGATCGATCACGGTGTGGAAATGCCGGAGCTGCGTGAAGCGCAGGGCAAGCCCCGCAGCGGACACGTGCGCCTGTCCGCGCAGCAGGAAGGCGACTACGTCAGCATCGAAGTGCAGGACGACGGCGCGGGTATCGACCCGGAACGCCTGCGCCAGAAGGCGCGCGAGAAGGGCCTGATCGATCCGGAAGCCGCCGCCCGCCTGAGCAGCGAGGAATGCCTGCACCTGGTGTTCCTGCCGGGCTTCTCGACCAAGCAGCAGGTGACCGACATCTCCGGCCGCGGCGTGGGCATGGACGTGGTCCAGTCGCGCATCCGCGAGTTGAGTGGTCAGATCCAGATCCAGTCCGAGCTGGGCCGTGGCAGCCGCTTCATGATCCGCGTGCCGCTCACCCTGGCGATCCTGCCGACCCTGCTGGTGCAGGCCGGCGAGGACGTCTACGCCCTGCCCCTGGCCCGCGTGATGGAGGTGCTGCATGCCCCCAACACCTCCCTGGGCTGGTTCGACGGCCGTGCCGTTCTGGACCGGAAATCGCACACGCTGGCCCTGGTGGATCTGCGTCACTGGCTGGATGTGGAGCCGATGCCGTCCTCGCTGCTGACCATCGTGGTGCTGCAGGCCGGTGAAGCCCGCTTCGGCCTGGTGGTCGACCAGGTCCGCGGCCGCGAGGAAGTGGTGATCAAGCCGCTACCCAAGGCCCTGCGCGGACTCCGTGGCTATGCCGGCGCGACCCTCATCGGTGATGGCCGCATGGCGCTGATCCTGGACGTGGACGGGCTGCGCACCAACCACGATTGACCGCGTGAAAGTGTGACCGCCGCATCACTGGATTCCTTCGGCGTCTCAAGTCCCATTCACACAAGCCGATAACGGACCCATGGACAGACTCAGCCTCATTGGACTTTTCCTCGCGCTGGCCTCACTGGTCGGCGGCAGCATCCTCAAGGGGGCCGGTCTGGCGTCGCTGTGGTCGCCGGCCGCCTTCGTGATCGTCATCGTCGGCACCATCGCCTCGATCCTGCTGCACACCTCGCCGGCGGTGTTCAAACACGCCTTCAAGATCGTCAAGTGGGTGATCCTGCCGCCGAGCAGCGACCGCCGCCACCTGATCCAGCAGATCGTGGAGTGGAGCAACATCGCCCGCCGCCAGGGCCTGCTCGGCCTGGAAGCCCAGGTCGATGCCCAGGACGACCCGTTCCTGCGCAAGGGCCTGCAGCTGCTGGTGGACGGCGTGGAGCCGGAGACCATCCGGCACATGATGGAAATCGAGCTGAGCAGCCAGGAGAGCCAGGACCTCGCCGCCTCCAAGGTGTTCGAGGGCATGGGCATCTATGCGCCGACGCTGGGCATCATCGGCGCCGTGCTCGGCCTGATCGCGGTGATGAAGAACCTCGCCGACCCGAGCAAGCTCGGCCACGGCATCGCGGCGGCGTTCACCGCCACCATCTACGGCATCGCCTCGGCCAACCTGCTGTTCCTGCCGGTGTCGGCCAAGCTCAAGAGTGTGATCCACCACAACAGCCGCGACCGCGAGATGATCATCGAAGGGCTGATCTCCATCGCCCAGGGTGAAAACCCGCGCAACATAGAAACCAACCTGTCCGGGTTCCTGCACTGACATGGCCCGCCGCAAGCACCACGAAGAACATGCCAACCATGAGGCCTGGGCGATTCCCTACGCCGACCTCATGACGCTGCTGCTCGCCTTCTTCGTGGTGATGTACGCCATCTCCTCGCTCAACGAGGGCAAGTACCGGATCATGGCCGATGCGTTGACCACCGCCTTTGGTGGCGCGCCGCGCACCATCAACCCGGTGCAGGTCGGCAACCAGCAGGTTCAGGGCGGCGGCTGGGACAGCCCCTCGGTGATCAAGGCCGGCACCAAGGTCGGCCCGTCCGCGCCGGCGCCGAGCAACGACCCCACCCTGCTGCCGGCGATGGCCTCACAGATGCGCATGCCCGTCTCCATGCGCAACCAGGAACAGCTACAGCGCGCCGAGCGCCAGCTCAACGGCATCGCCGACAAGCTCACCGCCACCCTGGCCCCGCTGATCGAACGCGGCATGATCACCGTGCGCCGTACCGAGCTGTGGATCGAGGTGGAGATCAACAGCGACATCCTGTTCCCGACCGCCTCGGCGACGCTGGACGTGCACGCACGCGACACCCTCTCCACGCTCGCCCAGGTGCTGCGCGATGCGCCCAACGGCGTACGCGTGGAAGGCCACACCGACAACATTCCGATCGCCACCGCGCTGTTCCCCTCCAACTGGGAACTCTCCGCCGCGCGTGCGGCCAGCGTGGTGCATCTGTTCGCCGACCAGGGCCTGCAGCCGGCGCGGCTGGCGATGGTCGGGTACGGCCAGTTCCGCCCGCGCGAAAGCAATGGCAGCGCTGAAGGCCGCAACCGCAATCGGCGGGTGATGGTGATCATCCTCGCCGACACCGCCGCGAGCGTCGATCCAATCACCGACCGGCTCAGTGCCGATGCCGAGGCGGTCGACACCGCCGCAGCACCCAGCGCCACCCGTACCCCCCCTGTTACCCCCATCGCACCGGTGCAGTTGCCACCGGTGCCGGCCGGCAGCCGTGTTGGCGCCGCCGTTCCGTCTGCAATGAAGGAGTGAACCGCATGCGTATCTGGGCTGTTGCCAATCAGAAAGGCGGCGTGGGCAAGACCACCACGACGCTCGCGCTCGGCCGTGGTCTGGCCACGCAGGGCCACCGCGTGCTGTTGATCGATCTGGATCCGCATTCGTCGCTCACCCGGGCCTTCGGCGTGCCGCTGGATCCACCGCCGCAGGGCGTACTGGAGCTGTTCGGCGCGCCGCCGGCCGAGCTGATCACCCTGGCCCATCACAGCAGCATTCCCGGCCTGGACTACGTGTGCGCGCAGGCGGCACTGGCCACGCTGGAGCGCCGCAGTGCGAACCAGCCAGGCCTCGGCCTGGCGCTGCAGAACGCGCTCGCCCGCCACCAGGGCCAGCACGACTACATCCTGCTCGACTGCGCCCCCACCCTGGGCCTGCTGATGATCAACGCGCTGGCCGCGGCCGACCGCCTGATCATCCCGACCCAGGCCGAACCGCTGGCGCTGCACGGGCTGGACGGCATGGTCCGCACCGGTGAGATGGTCGAGCGCTCGCGCCGCCGTCCGCTGCCGATGTCGATCCTGCCGACCCTGTTCGACCGCCGCACCCGCGCCGGCAACGAGACCGTCAAGCTCATGCAGGACAAGCACGGCCAGCGTGTCTGGGAAGATGCGATCCCGGTCGACACCCGCATCTGCAATGCCGCCAGCCTGACCGTGCCGCCGCAGTCCGAGGATTACCCGGGGCGCGGCCTGGCCGCCTATCGGCGTGCGCTGGACTGGATCCTGGCCGACGACGCGCAGCAGATGGAGCGCGCGGCATGAACACTGCCGGCGTACTGGATGATTACCTGGAGCAACTGCTCGGCGACGCCGTTCCGGCACCGGCGGATGCACCGGCCCCGGAGGCGACCCTCGATGCAGGCACGACGCCGGGCGTCGACGCCGATTCCGTTGTCACCGACGCGATGCCCGCTGCCGTGCTCGACGGCCTGCTCGACGAGGTCCGCAACGACCCGTCGCTCAGTGGCGGGATGACCCTGCCCGACACCGCCACCCCGGCGCCGGGCTTCGACGACCTGCTCGACGAGGTCCGCAATGACCCCTCACTGAGCGGCGCGATGACGCTGGCAGCGGATGAGCAACGCCCCAGTTGGGACGACCTGCCACCGGAAGTCGTGTACGAGACCGCCCCGGTGGTCGCACCCGCCGCGATGCCCGCCCCGGGCTTCGAGGACCTGCTGGACGAAGTCCGCAACGACCCGTCGTTGAGCGGCCTGATGACCGCCGGTGAGGACGTGGCGCCCTCCGCTCCCGTGCCACCGCCGGCTCCCGCTCCCGCGCCAGCGCCCGCCCCTGCCTCCCCACCGGCTCCGACCGCCCGCGCCATGCCCGGCATGCCACTCGCCCCCAGCATCCGCGCCAAGACACCTACGTTGGCCCAGAGCCGCCCTGGCAGCTGGGAGGAGCTGCAACGGCAGGCCCGCGATCCAGCCTCCAGCCCACGCGAGAACCGGCGTGCCAGCGAGCGCACCTCGCGCTGGCTGCGTCTGCGCTGTGGCGCCCAGGCCTATGCACTGGAACTGCTGAAGGTGCAGGAAGTGGTGCTGCCGGTGCCGCTGCTGCCGTTGCGCGGGACAGCGCCGGAGATGCTCGGCATCATGAATCTGCGTGGTCAGGTCGTCCCAGTGATGGACCTGGGCATCCACCTGGGCAGCAGCGCGATCATCAACGATGCCAACACCCGTATCGTGGTGCTCGAAGAGAACGGTGAAACCATGGGCCTGCGGGTCTCGGCCGTGGAAGACGTCGCCAATCTCACCGATTCCCAGATCGAGCCGCCCGATACCGCGCGCATCTGCCAGATTTCCAACGACCTGTTCCGCGGCGTGGCACGCGTCACCGCCCAGCCGATGATCCTGCTGGATGCGACGCAGCTGTTGAACTGAGCGGGAACCGGCACCGCCCCTAAAGCTTTGTTGGTTTAGGCCGTTATAGACCTCGGAACCGTTTGTCCGGAGCAAAGATGAGCACTGTCGCACTGGGTGATGATCTCGGTATCGAGACCAGCACCGAGCTCAAAACACGTTTGGCCCCCCTGGTGGATCAGGAAGGCGATCTGACGCTGGATGCCAGCCAGGTTGGCCGTATCCATACCGCCTCGGTGCAGGTGCTGTGCGCATTCGTCGAGGCCCGCCGCAAGGCCGGGCATCCCACCGGATTCCACGGTTGCACCGCAACCTTCCGTGATGCCGCGCGTCTGCTCGGCGTCACCCAGGCCCTCGGCCTGGACGCACCCCATGACAACCTGAAATCTGTGGAGAACGCTGCATGAGCGCACGTATCTTGGTGGTGGACGATTCGGCGTCGATGCGCCAGATGGTCTCTTTCGCCCTCACCTCGGCCGGCTATTCCGTCGAGGAAGCCGAAGACGGCGCGGTCGCCCTCGGGCGTGCCAAAGGCCAACGCTTCAACGCGGTGGTCACCGACGTCAACATGCCGAACATGGACGGTATCTCGCTGATCCGTGAGCTGCGCCAACTGGCCGAATACAAGTTCACGCCGATGCTGATGCTGACCACCGAATCGGCTGCGGACAAGAAGTCCGAAGGCAAGGCCGCCGGCGCAACGGGGTGGCTGGTGAAGCCGTTCAACCCGGAACAGCTGGTCGCCACCGTCCAGAAAGTCCTGGGCTGAGCCTCGCTCCACCCTTCCCTCCCCTCGCAACCGGACACCCCGCATCATGAGCATGGATCTGCAACGTTTCCACGCCACTTTCTTCGAAGAGAGCCGCGAGGGGCTGGACGCGATGGAAGCTGGCCTGCTGGCGCTCGAATCGGGCCAGCAGGACCCGGAAATCATCAACTCGGTGTTCCGCGCCGCGCACTCGATCAAGGGCGGCGCGGGTACCTTCGGCTTCGACGCGATCGCCTCGCTGACGCATGTGCTGGAGACGCTGCTCGACGAGCTGCGCGCCGGCAAGCGCGCACTGGAGCCGGCCGCGATCGATGCGATGCTGGCCTCGGTGGACGTGCTGCGCGCGTTGCTGCGTGAAGCCGAACACGGCCAGCCGGCCGACCCGCAGTCCGTGGCCGATATCAAGGCGCGCCTGGAAGCGGTGCTGACCGGCCAGGCCGCCACGGCCGCACCGGTGGCCACCGCCAAGGTCGATGACACGCCGGAAGCGTGGCAGATCGGTTTCGTGCCGGCGCCGTCGCTGTTCATGAGCGGCAACGATCCGCTGCGCATCATCCGCGAGCTGGAGCACCTAGGCTCGCTGCAGGTCGCCGCCCGCATGGAGCGCCTGCCCGGCTTCGACCAGCTCGATCCGCTCGAGGCCCACCTCGCGTGGGACCTGGGCCTGGTGGGCAAGGTGCCGCGCAGCAAGATCGAAGATACCTTCGCCTGGGTCGTGGACGACTGCGAACTGGACATCCGTCCGGCCGCACCGCCGAGCCTGGCCACCAGCGCACCGATCGAGGCCAAGCCTGCTGCTCCCGCAGCCCAGGCTGCCGGCACCGCCGCGCCGGCCGCCGCCCATGAAGCGGAAACCTCGATCCGCGTCAGCGTGGACAAGGTCGATGCACTGATCAATCTGGTCGGCGAACTGGTCATCACCCAGGCGATGCTCAAGCAGGTCTCGCATGCACTGGATCCGGCCCAGGCCGAGCAGTTGCTGACCGGTCTGGACCTGCTGGAGCGCAACACGCGCGATCTGCAGGAAGCGGTCATCGGCGTGCGCATGCTGCCGGTGGATGCGGTGTTCCGCCGCTTCCCGCGCCTGGTCCGCGATCTGTCCTCGCGCCTGGGCAAGCATGTCCGCCTGCGCACCATCGGCGAAGGCACCGAGCTGGACAAGGGCCTGATCGAGAAGATCGCCGATCCGCTCGTGCATCTGGTCCGCAACTCGATCGATCACGGTCTTGAAATGCCGGACGTGCGTCGTGAAGCCGGCAAGGACGAAACCGGTACGATCACGCTGGCGGCCTCGCACCAGGGCGGCCACATCGTCATCGAAGTCAGCGACGACGGCCGCGGCCTGAACCGCGACAAGATCCTGTCCAAGGCACTCGAACGTGGCCTGAGCGTGCCGGACAACCCCACCGATTCGCAGGTGTGGGACCTGATCTTCCAGCCGGGCTTCTCCACCGCCGATGCCGTCACGGATCTGTCCGGGCGTGGCGTCGGGATGGACGTGGTCCGCCGCAACATCCAGGCCCTGGGTGGCGAAGTCCAGCTGGAAAGCCAGGCCGGCAACGGCACCCGCGTGCTGATCCGGCTGCCGCTGACCTTGGCCATCCTGGACGGCATGACGGTGTCGGTCGCCGGTGAAACCCTGATCCTGCCCCTGGCCTATGTGCTGGAGGCCCTGCAGCCGCAGGGCGACGACATCCGCACCATGGCCGGCGAAGGCCGCGTGCTGCGGGTCCGTGGCGAGTATCTGCCGATCCTCTCGCTCAGCGATTACTACGGCTACGGCGGTCATTCCCAGGAAGAACCCCTGGTGGTGGTGGTCGAAGGCGATGGCCAGAAGATCGCGCTGGAAGTGGACGAGCTGGTCGGCCAGCAGCAGGTGGTGGTCAAGAACATCGAGAACAACTACCGCCGCATCAGCGGGGTCTCGGGCGCCACCATCCTCGGCGATGGCCGCGTCGCACTGATCGTCGACATCGGCGGGCTGGTGCGCTCGCTCAAGGTGCCACAGGCGGCCTGACCGCCCCTTCCCTACGCTGCATCCAGACGCCGCCGCTCCCCCGGAGTGGCGGCTTTTTTGCGCGCGCGTGCGATCGCCCGCATATCGCAGGCCAACTGTGATCGTGGTCAGGCAGCAGCCACCTCAACACCCCTGACGCGACCACTTCAAGCAGCCACGACCGCCAAAGCGCGCGATTTCGATAGCGTTCACCGAAAAAAATGTGAAGTCAGTGTGATGAACACTATCAAGTTGTAGCCATGCACCGCCGTTATCGGCAATAGCGACACCGATAGATGTCGCGCAGCAGTCGCCTCACCTCGTTCCCCACCACGCCATCTCGCCCAGTTCCCCACGGCTGCGCGCCTACGCCCTGCCCGGAGTTCCCATCATGAAGTGGTTCCACGATCTACCCATCGCCCGAAAGCTCACCGTGGGGTTCGCCCTCACCACGCTGATGACCTTGGCGCTGGGCATTTTTGCCCTGGTGCGCCTGGGCGAGGCCAATGAACAGCTGCGTGCGATGAGCACCAACGACATTCCGTCGGTGCAGCACCTGGGTGAAATCCGCGCCCAGCTCGGTGAATTCCGCACCTATGAAATGGCACAGCTGACCGTGCTCGACAAGCCGGAATCGGTTGCCGACTACAACAAGCGGATGGAAACCACGGGCAAAGTGGTCCAGGACGAGATGGCCGCCTATGCCGCCCTGCCGGCCGAGCCCAAGGAACGTGAACTCTACGAGGTCGTCGCCGCACGCAATGCGGACTACTTCAAGGCGAACGCCGCGATCAAGCAGGCCATCGCCGCCGGCGACTACGCAGGCGCGCAGCAGATCTCCGATGAGCAGTCCCGCCCCGGCCGCCGCGCACTGTTCGCCGCCATGAAGGAACTGGGCGAGTACAGCAATGGCGTCATCGCACGCCGCGTGGAAAGTGCCAACGTCATCCACAAGAACAGTGTCTACGCGATCATCGCCTGCATGGTGCTGCTGGCACTGCTGGCTGCCGCCATGGGCGTGGTCATCGCGCGCGCCATCACCCGCCCGCTGGCCCAGGCCGTGCATGCGATCCAGTCGGTCTCGCGTGGCGACCTGTCGGTCAACATCCAGTCCACCAGCAAGGACGAAGCCGGCCAGATGCTGGCTGCGACCCGCGACATGACCGTGATGCTGCGCCGCTTCTCGGTGGAAACCCAGCGCATGGCCGAGATGCATGCCGGCCCGGACATGAGCCACCGCATTCCGCAGGACTTCCCGGGGGTGTACGGTGAACTGGCCCTGGGCATCAACACGATGATCTTCGAGCATCTGGACGCGATCACCGATGCCATCGCGGTGCTCAACCAGTACGCCAGCGGTGATCTCTCGCAGAACGCCCGTCGTCTGCCGGGCAGCCGCGCGATCCTGCATGAATCGATGGATGCCGCCAAGGCCAGCCTGCTGGCGATCAACACGCAGATCCAGTCGCTGGCCCAGGCCGCCGCTGCCGGTGACTTCACCCAGCGCGGTGATTCGATGCGCTTCGACCACGACTTCCGGGTCATGATCGAGCACCTGAACACCATGATGGAAGTGGCCGACGGCAACCTGACCCAGCTCTCGCACCTGCTGCAGTCCATTGCCAATGGCGATCTCACGGCACGCATGCAGGGCCAGTTCCACGGTGTGTTCGCGACCATGCGCGATGATGCCAACACCACGGTCGCGCAGCTGACCGGCATCGTCGGCAGAATCCAGCAGGCCTCCTCCAGCATCAGCACCGCGGCCGGCGAGATCGCCTCGGGCAACAACGACCTGTCGCGCCGTACCGAGCAGCAGGCCGCCAACCTGGAAGAGACCGCCGCCTCGATGGAGGAACTGACCTCCACCGTGCGCCAGAACGCCGAGCATGCCCGTCAGGCCAACCAGCTGGCCATCGGTGCGCATTCGGTGGCCTCGCAGGGCGGTGATGTGGTTGGTCGCGTGGTCAGCACCATGCACGAGATCGACGCCTCCTCGCGCCGCATCGCCGACATCATCACCGTGATCGACGGCATCGCTTTCCAGACCAACATCCTGGCACTGAACGCGGCGGTCGAAGCCGCCCGCGCCGGTGAACAGGGCCGCGGCTTCGCGGTCGTCGCCTCCGAAGTGCGCACCCTCGCCCAGCGTTCGGCCGGTGCCGCCAAGGAGATCAAGGGCCTGATCGATGAATCCGTCGGCAAGGTCGCCGAAGGCTCGCAGCTGGTCAACCAGGCAGGTGCCACCATGGGCGAGATCGTCGCCTCGGTGCAGCGCGTGACCGACATCATGGCCGAGATCTCCGCCGCCTCGCAGGAGCAGTCTGCCGGCATCGAGCAGGTCAACCAGACCGTGGTGCAGATGGATGAAACCACCCAGCAGAACGCGGCGCTGGTGGAAGAAGCCACCGCCGCTGCCCGCGCCATGGAAGAACAGGCCGGTCATCTGACCGATGCGGTCTCCCTGTTCAAGCTCGACAGTCGCACTCCCGCGGCACCGGTTGCTGCCCGCGCACCGCTCGCACCGGCAGCACCGCGCGGTGCCGCGCCGACCAAGCCGAGCGCTGCCGCACCGCGTCGGCCGATGACCCGCGAACCGGCCATGGTCAACGACGCCGAGTGGCAGGAATTCTGATCCTGCCTCACGGTCGCCATCGCTGACACGACGACACCCCGCTCCGGCGGGGTGTCGTCGTTCGAGGGCCCGGCCATCCGTGCAAAGGGCTGCCCGCGTCACATTTCTTACCGAATTCAGCACAGTGATGAGGCACAGCCATCAAGTTATCGGCGGCTCGCGCCGCTATCGGGTCTATCGAGTTGCGCAGGGACGCCAGCAGCATGACCACGGCAATGGCATCGGTTCGGCAGCACCGGCAGATCACGACGCGCCGCGCCGTGGCAGGCCTGCTCATGCTGTCACTCTGGCTCGGCTGGATACTGCCTGCGCTGATGCGCACGCTGCCCGGGACGCCACCGGCGATGACCGCCGATCAGATCCTGGCCGGCCTGGGTGGACCGTTGCCCGCCGTCGGTGCTCCGGTGCTGCTACTGGCAGCCGGACACTGCCCGTGCGCGGCCCCGGCAACCGCAGCCCAGCCCTCGCTGCACGTCATCGACCGCCGCGACGTCGCCGCCGCAGTGCCCTATGCCTGGGTCGTGCTGGATGCCTCACGTCGCCTGGTCTACGCCGGGCCCGCGCTGCTCGAGCGCGGTTGCGGCGGACTCGCATCCTCGGCCGCGCCCCTGATCCAGCAGTTGCTTGCCCATCCGCAGCCCCCGCTCATTGTTCCCTCCCCCTGCTCATGCCCACAGGAGTGACCCGCATGTCCGCCCACGCAACCACCCCCCTTTCGCTGGTGGGTCACGAGAAGGTGCCGTACCTGCAGGTCATGGCGGCCGAGGCCGATCGCCTGTTCCTGATGATGACGGCCCTGCTGTCGGTCGCCTCGCTGGTCCTGGCCGTCCACAACGGCCAGTGGACCCCCTTCCTGGCCATCACCCTGCCCAGCCTGGTGCTGGTCGCCCTGCAGACCCGCTGGCTGCCGGGCACGCGCCTCTCGCGCTGCACGGTCGCCCTGGTCTGGATGGTGCTGGCCGCCACCTTGATCCACCAGACCCACGGCATGCTGGAAACCCACTTCACGGTGATCGTATTGATCGCCCTGCTGCTGTATTACCGCGACTGGCTGCCGATCGTGGTCGCCGCCGGCGCCATCGCCATGCATCACCTGCTGTTCTTCTACCTGCAGTCACGGGGCACACCGACGCCCGTGTTCGCTGCCGGCAGCGGCTTCGGCGTGGTCGTGCTGCACGCCACCTACGTCATCGTGGAAACCGCCCTGCTCAGCGCCATGGCGGTGCAGATGCGGCGGCAGCTGCTGCTGATCGGCCACGACCCGCGCGCGCTGGCCGCCATGGCACGCGGCGTGGTCAATGACCAACCGCTGCCGACCGGGGTACACCCCGACGACTTCCCCGTCGGCTCGCTGGCGCACACCCTGGTCCAGACCAGCCAGCAATTGCTGGACCGCCGCCAACGCGAACAGGCCAGCCTGGCCGACACCCTGCGTATCCGCACCGCGCTGGATGACGTCACCACCCACGTCATGATCGCCGACCGCGACCGCAACATCGTGTTCGTCAATCGCCCACTGCAACACATGCTCAGCGGTGTCGAGCAGGATCTGCGCCGCGACCTGCCGCAGTTCAACGCCCGCGATCTGATCGGGCGCAACATCGATATCTTCCACCGCCACCCCGCCCACCAGGCCAAGCTGCTCGATACGTTGGAGGGCACCTACCGCGCCCAGATCCGGATCGGCGGCCGCGTGATGCGCCTGATCGTCAACCCGATCATCGGCAGCGACGGCCAGCGCCAGGGCTTCGTGGTGGAATGGGCCGACCGCACCACCGAACTGCAGGTGGAAGAGGAGCTGGGCCGCATCGTGCACGCCGCCGCCAACGGTGACTTCGCCGGCCGCGTCGAGACCGCCGGCAAGGAGGGTTTTTTCCTGCAACTGGCCGAGCACCTCAACGGCCTGCTGGATGCCAACGCGACCAGCATCGAACAGATCTCACAGCTCCTCTCCGCGCTGTCGCGGGGCGATCTCACCACACGCATGGAAGGCGACTTCCACGGTGTGTTCGCGCGCATCCAGGACGATGCCAATGCCACGATCGACCAGCTGACCGGCATCGTGTCCAGCATCCAGTCGGCATCCAGCAGCCTCAGCGCGGCGGCGAGCGGCATGTCCGAAGGCAACGGCCGTCTCTCCAGCCGGACCGAGCAGCAGGCCGCCAGCCTGGAAGAAACCGCCGCCACGATGGAAGAACTCACCGCCACCGTGCGCCAGAATGCCGAGCATGCCCGCCAGGCCAATCGACTGGCCAGTGGTGCATCGGAGGTAGCCTCGCAGGGCGGTGAGGTGGTCGGCGAAGTCATCCTTACCATGAGCGGCATCCAGGCCTCCTCCCGCCGCATCGCCGACATCATCTCGGTGATCGACGGCATCGCGTTCCAGACCAACATCCTGGCCCTCAACGCCGCAGTGGAGGCCGCCCGCGCCGGTGAGCAGGGCCGTGGCTTCGCTGTCGTCGCCACTGAAGTGCGCACCCTGGCCCAGCGCTCGGCCGCCGCCGCCAAGGAGATCAAGACGCTGATCGACGACTCGGTCGGCAAGGTGGCCCATGGCAGCCAGCTGGTCGATCGTGCCGGGGCCACCATGGGCGACATCGTCACTGCCGTGCGCCAGGTCAACGACATCATGGGCGAGATCTCCGCCGCCTCGCAGGAGCAGTCGGTGGGCATCGAACAGGTCAACCAGAGCATCGCGCAGATGGACGTAAACACCCGCCAGAACGCTGCACTGGTGGAAGAGTCGATGACGGCCACGCATGGCATGGAGCATCAGGCCGGCCTGCTGGCCGAAGGAGTGGCGCGCTTCCACCTGGACGACGGCCAGACCTCGGTACTGCAACGTATCCGCCAGATTGCCAGCGCCAATTGAGGGCCCAGGACGCGCCGGCTACATGCCGGTGCGTTGGTCTCCCTGCCATCTGACCCTACATAATTGTGACCGGCTGCCGATAAACGGACTGAGCCCTGGCATCTGCGGATGTCGTCACCCGCCCAACTCAGCAGATTCCATGTCCGAAGGCAGCCTCGACGCACACGACCCCTCCCATGCCGCGCACGACGACGGCACGGACGACCGGTATCTGGTCCGCAACCCTCGCCAGATCCGGCAGTTGCTGCAGGCGCTGATCGACCAGCGTTCGTTGATCAACGCCCATCTGGGGGGGCGCGACCAGTCCTTCCCGACGGCCGTCCTGGAACTGGACGAAGACGACGATTGGCTGCTGCTCGACGGCAGCCCGTCCGAGCCCTCCAATCGCGCGGCCGAAGAAGCCGGCCACCTGCTCTGCTTCGCCCAGCTGGACCGGGTGATGGTCCGCTTCCGGCTCGATGGGCTGGAGCGTACCCAGAACGACGGCCACGTGGCCTTCCGCGTGCCGTTCCCGGACGAGCTGGTCCACCTGCAGCGCCGCGAGCTGTACCGTCTCGAGACGCCGATCACCGATTCGCCGCACCTGAGATTCCCGATCAACGAAGACCGCAGCGAGGTCCTCCACCTGCGCGTGGTGGACATCAGCGGCGGGGGTTTGGCGGTCACGGTGCCGGTCGACTGCAACGTCTTCTCGCTGCAGAAGCGCTATGCCGCCCAGCTGGACATGCCGGACAGCAGCCCACTGCACATCTCGCTGGTCGTGTGCAATCAACTGGCCGTGAAGCTGCCCAATGGCGTGGAGATGAAGCGCATCGGCATGCGTTTCGATGACCTCCCGCGCGGCGGCGACAGCGCGATCCAGCGCTATATCTTCCGCATCGACCGACAGCGTAGTGCCCGGAAAAACGGGGAGATTTGACGGCCGCTGAGCTCCTGTTGCTGTTGCTTCTGCCGTCGCCCCAGCCGTTGAGCCACTCAACGTAGCCTGGAGACAGATGCGCCCCCCCCTAAAGTCGCCCCCAACGAGGCCGATATCCAGCGTGAAGCCGGTTTTTTCGACCGCCACGCCCGACCCAGGACCCCTCGATGAACGACAAGAACACCACCGCTGCCAGCGACGGCGGCGAATACCTCAGCTTCACCCTCGGCGCCGAGCACTACGGCGTGGACATCCTCAAAGTCCAGGAAATCCGCGGCTACGACTCCGTCACCCGCGTCCCCGATGCGCCCGACTACATCAAGGGCGTCATCAACCTGCGCGGCACCATCGTTCCCGTCATCGACCTGCGCCTGAAACTGCGCCTGGAAAACGCGACCTACGACGCCTTCACCGTCATGATCGTGCTCAACGTCGAAGACCGCGTCGTCGGCATCGTGGTGGACAGCGTCTCCGACGTCATTCCGCTGGCCGCCGACCAGATCCGCCCGACCCCCGAATTCGGCGCCGCCGTCGACACCCGCTTCATCTCGGGCATCGGCACCCAGGACGACCGCATGCTCATCCTGCTGGACATCGAAACCCTGCTCGACAGTGCCGACATGGGCCAGACCCATCTGGCCGTTGACGACGTCGCCGCCTGAGACGCCTGTCACAGAAAAAGACCTTCCTGCCCGCGTTTTCAACCGCAACGCGGGTCACGGAAAAAAAGTGCTTCAGTTCCGCGATAGCCGGCCGATAGCTGGATTCAGGACCCGGCTGCACTGGATCGCCCACGGCCGGGCCAACTTGCCCATATCCCCGGAGAATTTTCCCGATGAAGTCCCTGCTTGCCCTGTTCTCGGTTGCTGTGCTTGCCACCTCCGCATCCTCCGCATCTGCCCAGTCCAGCGAGATGATTCCGCCGGAAATGGCCCCGCGTTCGGTCGGCAAGGACGGCATGGTCTGTGGCAAGGTCGAAAAGGCCCGCTACGCCGAAGGCTCCGAAGGCCAGCCGACCTTCCTGTACATGGGCGGTGCGTTCCCGCGCCACACCTTCTCGGCCCGCATCGCCGGCGCCAACCGCGACAAGTTCAGCTTCCCGCTGGAGTCGCTGGAAGGCAAGACCGTCTGCGTGATCGGCAAGATCGCCCGCGACGCGTCGCGCGCTGAAATCGAAGTCAGCTCGCCGTCGGGCCTGAAGCTGGCCAACATCAAGTAATTCGCCGTACGCCCTGCCACGCCGGCACCGGCCGGCGTGGTCGCTGCAACCGGCCACCTCGGCCGGACGCGTTTGCCACTGGAGACTGCACCTGCCATGCCGTGGATCAACAACCTCAAACTGATGCCCAAGTTGATGCTGACTTTCGGCGTCCTCCTGCTGGTGATGCTGCTGCAGGGCATCGTGGCCTATCGCGGCCTCCACTCACTCAACGATGTCACCACCGAACTGGCCGGGCACCGGATGGAGAGCATCCGCATGGCCGGCGAAATGCGGGGCATGGTCGGTGAGTATCGCAACTCCGCCTACCAGGGCCTCATCCGCGCCAGTGATGACGTCAAGGCCGAAGCCAAGGCCCGCGCTGCGGACCTGCGCACCCAGATCGACGCCTCGATCAAAAAATACCCCGAGCTGATCGACAATCCCCAGCAGAAGAAGCTGTTCGACACGTTTGCCAAGGACTGGACCGATTCGCTGGCGTCCTACGACGCCGTCAACGAAATGCTGGAACTGGACCTGCCCGACGATGCTGTGGATACCTTCGTCGGCGAAACCCGCACCAAGCATCGCAAGGCATCGGCTGCCCTCGAAGCGCTGATAGCCGAAGACAACCGTCTGTCGCGCGCCTCGCGCGAAGAAGCCGAATCCACCTATGCCGCCTCGGCCACGCTGACCGTCATCACCCTGCTGGGTGGCGCTGCGCTGGGTCTGGTGCTGGTGTACCTGTTCGCCCGTTCGCTGGTGGGCAGCATGCGCGGCGCCGTGTCGGTCGCCAACGATGTCGCCAGCGGCAAGCTGGATGGTCACATCGATGTCAGCCGCAAGGACGAAGTCGGTGACCTGCTGCAGGCCATGCAGCGCATGCAGCGCGATCTGCGCGAGCGCACCGAGACCGACCAGGCCATCGCCCGCGAGAACCTGCGCATCCGTACCGCGCTGGATTACAGCTCGACCGGCGTGTGCCTGACCGATACCGATCTGAAGATCGTCTACACCAACCGTGCCCTGCAGCAGACGCTCACCCAGCACGCCGAGGAGCTTCAGAAGGATCTGCCGGAGCTGGACACGTCCGCCGCCTTGGTCGGCAAGTCCGTGATGATCCTGGAGAAGAACCACCGGATCGACGATCGCTTCATGGGCCAGCTGGGCCAGCACGGCGTCGCACATCGCCAGTTGCAGTTCGGTGAGGCGCAGTTCGCGCAGTCGGTCACCACCATCCTCAACGAACAGGGCGAGACCGTCGGTCACGTGGCCGAATGGCGCGACCGCACCCCTGAGGCGCTGGTGGAAGCCGAAGTGGCGCGCGTCATCGCCCAGGCCGCGGCCGGTGATCTCTCCGGTCGCATCGACAGCGAAGGAAAGGACGGCTTCTTCCTGCAGCTGGCCCAGCAGATCAACGGTCTGCTGGATGCCAACTCGGCCAGCATCGAACAGGTCTCCAATCTGCTGACCGCACTGTCCCAGGGTGACCTGAGCGTGCGCATGCACGGCGACTTCCAGGGCGTGTTCGCCCGGATGCGCGACGACGCCAACGCCACTGCCGAGCAGCTCAGCGGCATCGTCACCCGGATCAAAGATTCCAGCCAGGCCATCAGTTCGGCTGCCAGCGAGATCGCCACCGGCAACAGCGACCTGTCGCGCCGGACCGAGCAGCAGGCCGCCAACCTGGAAGAGACCGCCGCCTCGATGGAGGAACTCACCTCCACCGTACGCCAGAACGCCGAGCACGCCCGCCAGGCCAACCAGCTCGCCATCGGCGCACACAGCGTTGCCTCGCAGGGCGGTGACGTGGTCGGCCAGGTCGTGACGACCATGAGCGCGATCCAGATCTCGTCCAAGAAGATCGCCGAGATCATCTCGGTCATCGACGGCATCGCCTTCCAGACCAACATCCTGGCGTTGAACGCCGCGGTGGAAGCCGCCCGTGCCGGCGAGCAGGGTCGTGGTTTCGCGGTCGTCGCCTCCGAAGTGCGCACCCTGGCCCAGCGTTCGGCCGGTGCCGCCAAGGAGATCAAGGGCCTGATCGACGATTCCGTCAGCAAGGTCAACGACGGTTCGGCACTGGTGCAGAAAGCTGGCGCCACCATGGGCGAAATCGTCGCCTCGGTGCAGCGCGTGACCGACATCATGGCCGAGATCTCCGCCGCCTCGCAGGAGCAGTCGGCCGGTATCGAACAGGTCAACCAGACCGTGGTGCAGATGGACGAAACCACCCAGCAGAACGCGGCGTTGGTGGAAGAAGCCACCGCCGCTGCCCGCGCGATGGAAGAACAGGCCGGCCACCTCACCGATGCCGTGTCCATCTTCAAGCTGGACGAGCATGCACAGGTTTCGGCACCAGCACGCGCCGTCCGCGCACCGGTGGTCGCCGCAGCGCCCGCCACTGCACCGGCGGCCCGTCGCCCGGCAGCGCGCCCGGTCGCTACCGAACTGGCCGACGGCGACTGGCAGGAATTCTGATTTCCTGACGCATTGCCGTGTCACATGAAGGCCCCGGTGCTTCGGCATCGGGGCCTTTTTCATGCACAACTGCCTGCCTGAATGGCGAACGGCTAAATACTCGCCGGAATCGGCCGATAACAGCATTGCCAGACACTTCGTCGCGGCCGGCCAGGTGGGTGAACGTCACCGCGATTTCCCTGGCATCGCCACGTGCTTCCCTGCCGATCAGATGCCCTGCCCATGACTCTATTCCGCCGCTGGAACCAGTACTTCGCCAACCTCTCCGTCCGGCGCAAGCTGAACCTGCTGACGCTGCTCATCGCCCTGGGCGTGATCGCGCTGTCGGTGGTCGCTGCGCGCATGCAGTACGTGGACCTGACCGAAACGCGCAAGACCAGCCTCAAGACCCAGGTCGAGCTGACCTACGGCATCCTCGATCACTACCACGGCCTGGCGCAGAGCGGCGAGCTCAGCGAGCAGGAGGCCAAGCAGAGCGCGCTGGAAGCCCTGGCCCGCATGCGTGCGGACAACAACGCCTTCTACTACAGCGTCTACGACACCCAGTACCGCGTGATCATGCATCCGTTCCGCAAGGATCTGATCGGCCAGGACATGAAGGACTTCCGCTCCGAGGACGGCGTCCGCCTGTTCTACGACCTGGTCGGCATGGCCCGGATCGGTGGCGGCGTGGTCACCTACAAGTGGGAAAAGGCCGGCGAAAAGGGTCTGTTCGTGAAGTCCGCCTACGCGGGCATGTACCAGCCGTGGCAGTGGGTGATCAGCAGCGGCGTCTACATGGAGGACGTGCAGCAGCAGGCGCTGGTGTTCACCGGCATCATGACCGCCACCGGTGGCGGCGTGGTGCTGATCGTGCTGGCGCTGAGCTGGTTGATCGGCAACCGCATCACCCTGCCCCTGCGCCAGGCCACCAACGTGGCTGAGAGCATCGCCCGCGGCAAGCTGGACAGCCGCATCGGCGAGCAGGCCCATGACGAGCCTGGCCGCCTGCTGGAAAGCATGGCGCGCATGCAGGAACAGCTGCACGCGGTGATCAGCGGCCAGCGCGAGATGGCGACCCATCACGACGCCGGCAACACCAGCTACCGCATGGACGAGGGCGCCTTCCCGGGCGAATACGGCCTGATGGTGCATGAGACCAACACCCTGGTCGGCGCGCACGTGCAGACCATGAGCGAGGTGCTGTCCGTCGTGCAGCGTTACGCCCAGGGTGATCTGAGTGCGGATCTCACCCGCTACCCCGGCGAGAAGGCGCAGATCACCGCCACCGTCGATGCGGTCAAGCAGAACCTGGGCAACATCAACGGCGAGATCCAGCGCCTGGCATCGGCCGCCGCGGCTGGCGACTTCAGCCAGCGCGGCGACACCGCCCGCTTCAATCACGATTTCCGCCTGATGATCGCCAACCTCAACGCGATGATGCAGGTCAGCGACGAGAACCTGGGCAAGCTCTCCCAGCTGCTGTCGGCCATCGCCGAAGGCGACCTGACCGCACGCATGGACGGCGATTTCAAGGGCGTGTTCGCCACCATGCGCGACGACGCCAATGCCACCGTCGCGCAGCTGACCCAGATCGTCGGCCAGATCCAGACCGCCGCAGGCAGCATCAACCTGTCCGCGGGCGAAATCGCCACCGGCAACAGTGACCTGTCGCGCCGCACCGAGCAGCAGGCCGCCAACCTGGAAGAAACCGCCGCCTCGATGGAGGAACTGACCTCCACCGTGCGCCAGAACGCCGAACATGCCCGCCAGGCCAATCAGCTGGCCATCGGGGCGCACTCCGTTGCGTCCCAAGGCGGCAGCGTGGTGGGTGAAGTGGTCACCACCATGGCCGCGATCCAGACCTCGTCCAAGAAGATCGCCGAGATCATCTCGGTCATCGACGGCATCGCCTTCCAGACCAACATCCTGGCACTGAACGCGGCGGTGGAAGCCGCCCGCGCCGGTGAACAGGGCCGTGGCTTCGCCGTCGTCGCTTCCGAAGTGCGCACCCTGGCCCAGCGTTCGGCCGGTGCGGCCAAGGAGATCAAGGGCCTGATCGATGATTCGGTCGGCAAGGTCGCCGAAGGCTCGCAGCTGGTCAATCAGGCCGGCGCCACCATGGGCGAGATTGTCGCCTCGGTGCAGCGCGTGACCGACATCATGGCCGAGATCTCGGCGGCCTCGCAGGAGCAGTCCGCCGGCATCGACCAGGTCAACCAGACCGTGGTGCAGATGGATGAAACCACCCAACAGAACGCCGCCCTGGTGGAAGAAGCCACGGCAGCCGCCCGCTCCATGGAGGAGCAGGCCACACAGCTGGCCGATGCCGTTGCCATCTTCCGCCTGGACAACCAGGTCGCCGCGGCCGTCAGCGCGGTCACCGCGCGAGCCGGTGCGGCGTTGCCGCCAGTGCGCAGCGCCCCGCGCCCGGCGCCTGCCGCCCCCCGCCCGGTCGCAGCCGCCAAGCCCTCGCGCGCCCTGCCCGCCGATGACGGCAACTGGCAAGAGTTCTGAGTTTGCGCGGCGGTCGCACGACCGCCGCACCCCCCTTTTACTGCGAGCCTGCCCGTGTCCACGCCTCCTGCCACCGCCGCATCCTCCAATGGCCGCGAATTCGAGTTCGCCGACCGTGATTTCCGCCGTGTCTGCGAGCTGATCTACCAGCGGGTCGGCATCTCGCTGGCGCCCGCAAAGCGCGACATGGTCTATGGCCGCCTGTCGCGCCGGCTGCGTGCGCTCGGCATGCGCAATTTCAGCGACTACCTGGACCAGCTGGAGTCCCATGGCGGCGAGGAATGGCAGGCGTTCACCAACGCGCTGACCACCAACCTCACCGCGTTCTTCCGCGAGCCGCATCACTTCGAGAAGCTCACCGACGAACTGCGCCTGCGCGGCAACGGTGGCGGCACCCTGCAGCTGTGGTCGTGCGCGGCCTCCACTGGCGAAGAGCCCTACTCGATGGCGATCACCGCCTGCGAGACCTTCGGCACGCTCAAGCCGCCGGTGCGCATCCTGGCTACCGACGTGGACACTCAGGTCTTGGCCACCGCCAGCCGTGGCGTCTATGCGATCGACCGGGTATCCGGTCTGGATCCGGCGATCCGCAAGCGCTACTTCCAGCGCGGCACCGGCCCCAACGAAGGCCACTGCCGGGTTCACCCGGCGCTGCGCGATCTGATCGACTATCGCCCGCTCAACCTGCTGGCCAACCGCTACGACGTCGGTGGCCCGTTCGACGCGCTGTTCTGCCGCAACGTGATGATCTACTTCGACAAGCCGACCCAGCGCGGCATCCTCTCGCGCCTGATCCAGCACATGGGCGACGACGGCCTGCTCTATACCGGCCACTCCGAGAACTACCTGCACGCCGCCGATCTGATCCAACCGTGCGGGCGCACCCTGTACAAGCGCGCGCCCGGAGCGCCGGTATGAGTCTGCCGATCCGCAACGATGAGGTGATGCGTTACTACGACAGCCGTTTTCAGGTCACCGCCGCCAAGCTGCTGCCGACCCAGTATCTGGCGGTGGACGACAACACCGCGCTGACCACCACGCTGGGCTCCTGCGTGGCCGCCTGCCTGCGCGACCCGGTACTGAAGATCGGGGGCATGAACCACTTCCTGCTGCCCGAGGGCAACGTCGGTGACGGCGCACCTGCGCGCTACGGCAGCTACGCCATGGAGCTGCTGATCAACGACCTGCTCAAGCGCGGCGCGCACCGCAAGCGTCTGGAGGCCAAGGTCTTCGGTGGCGCCAACGTGCTCAAAGGCTTCACCAGCAACCCGGTCGGCACCCGCAACGCCGAATTCGTGCGCCAGTACCTGCAGGCCGAGCACATCCCGATCATCGCCGAGGACCTGTGCGGCATCCATCCGCGCAAGGTGTGGTTCTTCGCCGACACCGGCCGTGTGGTCGTGCAGCGCCTGCCGCATGCGCATGAGGCCGAAGTCGCCGCGACCGAATCGGCCGTGCGCGCCCGTCTGTCCAAAGCCCCGGTCACCGGTGGCGTGGAGCTGTTCGAATGACCCATGGTGCACCCTGCAAAGTCCTGATCGTCGACGACTCGGCGGTCGTGCGACAGATGCTGAGCGAAATCCTGGACAGCGATCCCGGCATCGAAGTGGTCGGCACCGCCGCCGACCCGCTGCTGGCGCGCGAGAAGATCAAGCGCCTGGCCCCGGACGTGATCACGCTGGACGTGGAAATGCCGCGCATGGACGGCTTGGCCTTCCTTGAGAACCTGATGCGCCTGCATCCGCTGCCGGTGGTGATGATTTCCTCGTTGACCGAGCGCGGCGCCGACACCACGCTGCAGGCATTGGCGCTGGGCGCGGTGGACTTCGTGTCCAAGCCCAAGCTGGATGTCGCGCGTGGCCTGCAGGGCTACGCCGACGAGATCATCGCCAAGGTCAAGATGGCCGCACGCTCGCGCGTGCGTCCGCTGGCCCGCCCGAATCCGCCGCGCATCACCCTGGGTGCCGTGGCTCCCGTCGCGCCGCGCTCCATCCAGTTCCGCACCACCGACCGTCTGATCGCCATCGGCGCCTCGGCCGGCGGCACCGAAGCCCTGCGCGTAGTGCTTGAAGGCATGCCCGCCGATGCGCCGGCAGTGGTGATGACCCAGCACCTGCCGGCCACCTTCAGCACGCCGTTCGCCGAACGCCTGGACCGCCACTCGGCGATGTCCGTGCGCGAAGCCACCGACGGCGAAGCCGTGCTGCCCGGCCATGCGTATCTCCCACCGGGCGGCAAGCACCTGCGGATCATCCGTGACGGTGCGCGTTGGCGCTGCCGGATCGACGACGGCCCGCCGGTCAACCGGCACAAGCCGGCGGTGGACGTGCTGTTCCGCTCGGTAGCTGAAAGCGCCGGCGCCAATGCCATCGGCGCGATCCTCACCGGCATGGGCGACGATGGCGCCCGTGGCCTGCTGGATCTGAAGAACGCGGGCGCGCCGACGCTGGTGCAGGATGAAGCGACCAGTGTGGTCTGGGGCATGCCGGGTGCGGCGTTCAAGCTGGGCGCAGCGGAGGAGATGGTGCCGCTGGAGCGGATTGCGGAGCGGTTGATGGCGTTGGCGCGGGGTTGACGCGCTGATCGCGTAGCCGCACGCCTGCATTCTTGTCCGTCACAATGAACATCGCCGGTCCAGGAATGGCCGGCGTTTCTGTTTTTGCCCTTCAAGGAGTTAGATCATGGCAGTACGCCTTTCCCCCACAAGCAGGCGCCTGTTGGCCCCTCTTCTGCTCGCCTCGGCAGCCGCGAATGCGGCCCCCGCAAACGACAATGCCGGCGCGGCCACCCTCCCGGAGAATCCTGCCAACTGGGCCGACCGGGTGCGGATCGATAGCGCCCCGGACACCACCTCGTTATGGCGCGGCCAGACCGACCTTGTCCTGCGCATCGTCACGCCAGAGGACAGCAAGAGTCTCAACCAGACCGGCCTGGGAAAGGTGTTCGGCGACAACCGACCCAAGTACTACCTGCGCGACAAGCTGCCCGGTAGCACCATCGACAGCCAACCGAGCCCGGGCATCACGCTGATGCCCGCAATGGCCAACGCAATGGTGGCCAGCTACTTTCGCCATGCTCCCGATGCCTTGCCCTCAGAAGGCAGCACGTTGCGGTTCCTGGTCGGCCAGTGGGCGCTGGTCCACCAAGGCAATCGCCGCGACAATCCGGTATACCGGCTCAACCACCGTACCTCGGTCGAACAGCGACGGGCCGATGGAACGTTGGACGGGGCGACCACCTGCAGCAACAGCGACCGCACCGCCACACTGGACCAATGGCAGGCCAACGACTACGCCATGGTCAAGCTTGCCTCCTCGGAGATTGCGCTGAACTGTGTGGGCCAGCTGGCCAGAAAGATGCCCACGTTCTACCCGCGCCCGCTTGCGACCGAAGACCTGAGTGACTATGCGGGCGGCGTAGTCCCGCCGGCACGAGTACGTATCTTCGGCGCCTCGGGACGCGGCATCACCGTGTATACCGAGGCGACCTGCAGCACTGACTATCGCGGCAAGATCGAGGTCAAGCGGTCCAACGCGCGGGCCATCGGTGGCCTGTTCGGCGGCGCCCCGAAGAACATCGTGATCGGCATCCCCGAGACCAATACGGTGCGCAACATGAAGAGCGTGCTGTTTTCCATGCCCAACTACGAAGAATACGAGGTGGCGGGCGGCAAACCGCTCATTGTCGACGCCCGCATTGAAAACAGTGCCAACTATCACTGCGCGGGCACGCTGTCGGCACAGTTCGTGCCCAGGCCAGGTCAGGACTACGAGGTCGAGATGGATGTGGCCGAAAGCATGTGTCGCCTGCACATCCGCCAGGTGAAGGCCGACGGCAGCCTGTCGCCACAGCAGGTGCGCCCTGCACCGCAGACCTGCAGCAAGTCGGCGGACGAACAGCAGAGCGCGTCAGGCGACGAGACCGGTAGCAGCGGCGCGCCGCCACAGGCTGACCTCTCCGCCACCCAGGTTCTCCCGTAACAAAAACACCCGGCTCGCGCCGGGTGTTTTCGTATCTCATCCATCAACCAACGGTCGATGGCTACCAAGGCCGGGCAGCGCCCGGCGCTGGATCAGGCAGCAACCGTACCGGCCACGTCCTGGTAGTCCTCGATCTGGTCGAAGTTCATGTAGCGGTAGATGTCCTTGCTGCTGGCATCCAGCACGCCGATGTCGGCCATGTACTCTTCCTTGGTCGGGATGCGACCCAGACGCGAGCAGATCGCGGCCAGTTCGGCCGAACCCAGGTACACGTTGGAATTGCGGCCCAGACGGTTCGGGAAGTTGCGGGTCGAGGTCGAGAACACCGTCGCGCCCTCACGCACCTGCGCCTGGTTGCCCATGCACAGCGAGCAGCCCGGCATTTCCATGCGTGCGCCGGCGGTGCCGAAGGTGCCGTAATGGCCTTCCTTGGTCAGCTCCGAAGCATCCATCTTGGTCGGCGGGGCCACCCACAGCTTGGTCGGGATGTCGCGCTTGCCTTCCAGCAGCTTGGCGGCCGCACGGAAGTGACCGATGTTGGTCATGCACGAACCGATGAACACTTCGTCGATCGCCGCACCGGCCACGTCGGACAGCGTCTTGACGTCATCCGGATCGTTCGGGCAGGCCACGATCGGCTCGTGGATGTCGGCCAGATCGATCTCGATGACGGCGGCATATTCGGCGTCGGCATCCGGGGCCAGCAGCTCCGGGTTGGCCAGCCAGGCTTCCATCTTCTCGATGCGGCGCGCCAGCGAACGGGCGTCCTGGTAACCCTCGGCGATCATCCACTTCAGCAGCGTGATGTTGCTGGTGAGGTACTCGATGATCGGCTCCTTGTTCAGGTGCACCGAGCAACCGGCGGCCGAACGTTCGGCCGAGGCATCGGACAGTTCGAACGCCTGCTCGACCTTCAGCTCCGGCAGACCTTCGATTTCCAGGATGCGGCCGGAGAAGATGTTCTTCTTGCCGGCCTTGGCCACGGTCAGCAGACCGGACTTGATCGCGTACAGCGGGATCGCGTTGACCAGGTCACGCAGGGTCACGCCCGGCTGCATCTTGCCCTTGAAGCGGACCAGCACCGATTCGGGCATGTCCAGCGGCATCACGCCGGTGGCCGCAGCGAAGGCCACCAGGCCCGAGCCGGCCGGGAACGAAATGCCCACCGGGAAACGGGTGTGCGAGTCGCCGCCGGTGCCGACGGTGTCGGGCAGCAGCATGCGGTTGAGCCAGCTGTGGATGACGCCGTCGCCCGGGCGCAGCGAGATGCCGCCACGGGTGGAGATGAACTCCGGCAGCGTGTGGTGGGTCTTGACGTCCACCGGCTTCGGGTACGCCGCGGTGTGGCAGAACGACTGCATCACCAGGTCAGCCGAGAAGCCCAGGCAGGCCAGATCCTTCAGCTCGTCACGGGTCATCGGGCCGGTGGTGTCCTGCGAGCCCACCGAGGTCATCTTCGGTTCGCAGTAGGTGCCCGGGCGCATGCCCTGGCCTTCCGGCAGGCCACAGGCGCGGCCGACCATCTTCTGCGCCAGCGAGAAGCCCTTGCCGGTATCCGGCGGGTCCATCGGCAGGCGGAACAGATCGGTCGGGGCCAGGCCCAGCGCTTCACGCGCCTTGGCGGTCAGGCCGCGGCCGATGATCAGCGGAATGCGGCCACCGGCGCGCACTTCGTCGAACAGTACGTCGGACTTGACCTTGAACTCGGCGATGACGGCGCCGTCCTTCAGGGCCTTGCCGTCGTACGGGCGCAGCTCGATCACATCACCCATGTTCATCTGCGACACGTCGAGTTCGATCGGCAGCGCGCCGGCGTCTTCCATCGTGTTGTAGAAGATCGGGGCGATCTTCGAACCCAGGCACACGCCGCCGAAGCGCTTGTTCGGGATGAAGGGAATATCTTCGCCGGTGAACCACAGCACCGAGTTGGTGGCCGACTTGCGGCTGGAACCGGTACCGACCACGTCACCCACATAGGCAACCAGGTGGCCCTTGTCCTTCAGCGATTCCAGGAACTTGACCGGGCCGCGCTTGCCATCTTCTTCCGGCTCGATGCCATCACGCTTGTTCTTCAGCATCGCCAGGGCGTGCAGCGGGATGTCCGGGCGGGTGGTGGCATCCGGGGCCGGCGACAGGTCGTCGGTGTTGGTTTCGCCGGTCACCTTGAGCACGGTGATGGTCAGGCTTTCCGGAACCTGCGGACGGCTCGTGAACCACTCGGCATCGGCCCAGCTCTGCAGCACGCCCTGGGCGTTGGCATTGCCGGCCTTGGCCTTTTCCTGCACGTCGTGGAAGGCATCGAACACCAGCAGGGTGTTCTTCAGCGCATTGGCGGCGATGGCACCCACGGCGCTGTCGTCCAGCAGCTGGACCAGCGGCGCGACGTTGTAACCGCCGAGCATGGTGCCCAGCAGTTCGGTGGCGCGCTCGCGCGTGATCAGCGGATTGACCTCGCTGCCCAGGGCGATCGCGGCCAGGTACGAGGCCTTGACCTTGGCAGCGTCATCGACGCCGGCCGGCACGCGGTGGGTCAGCAGTTCCAGCAGGAACTCGGCTTCGCCGGCGGGCGGATTCTTCAGCAGTTCGATGACGTCGGCCGTCTGCTGGGCGCTCAGCGGCAGCGGCGGGATGCCAAGCGCGGCGCGCTCGGCTACGTGGTGGCGGTAGGCTTCCAACATGACAACTCCCGGGTGATTCTTTGAAAGAATGCGGTTTAAAAGTATGGGCTCAGGCGTGCGGCACGATCAGCTTCAGGCCCTTGAAGTAGTCGCGGTAAAATTTGTCGTTCCAGGTGATCAGGCCGTCGCACTGCAGCAGTGCGTGCGAACCGACCATGAAGTCGCCCAGGCTGCGGCGGCCTTCGCCGCGCTGCCGGTGACGGCGCTGCATCTCGCCTGCACGCAGGGCCGATTTGGCTTCCAGCGCGTTGAAATGGACGCCCATTTCCTCCAGTGCCTCGAGCACTTCGGCACCGCCGCGCAGCGAGGCGCACAGTTCGGCCAGGGTCGCCCCGCAGACCACCACGCGGCCGCCGACCAGGTTCTGGCGCAGGCAGGCCTCCACGGCGTCAGCCTGCGGGCCGTTGCTGAGCAGTTCGATCAGCACCGGCGAATCGACGGCGATCATCGCAGGCTCAGTCTTCGTCACGGACGGCCTTCACCGCGGCCTCGGACGACTCGAAGCCGTCCAGCGCGAATTTGCCGCGGGCGCGTGAGATCGCATCGTCCACGCTCTTGCGCAGGATGATGCGGCCGCCTTCCAGTTCGACGGTGAGCTGGGTGCCCTTGGTCAGCCCCAACGCATCACGCACGGCCTTGGGCAGGGTGATCTGTCCGCGCTCTGCAACGGTGGCTTCCATGGGGTACGCCTCAAAAAGTATGTATGAATTGTACGTACTTTGGCATTCAGGGGCAAATCCAGGCGCCGCCTGCCTTGCGGGCCTCCCGGGACGCGCAACAAGGCTAGACTGATCGGGTAGCCACCGCTGCCGCCGGGACCTGGACGCTTCCCGCCACCCTGGCGACCCACACACCCATCGATAGACAAGGACATCCCACGATGCGCGCCACCACCCTCGCCTTTGCCCTGCTGATTGCTGCCCCGCTGGCCCTCGTGGCCCCGCCGGCGCATGCCAACCCGTTTGGCGCCTACACCACCGGCACCGAGATCACCCAACAGCAGCTGGATGCCGCCGAAGTGGGCAAAACCACCCAGGACGATGTCCGCGGCGCCTTCGGTGCCCCCAGCCGCCGCGAACAGCTCGGCGACACGCAGGTCTGGTACTACGACTTCGTCAAGATCAAGTCGTTCGGCAAGAACGTCCAGGAAGCCACCGTGTTCGAGTTCGGCAAGACCGGCGTGTTGTCGGCCAAGTCCAAGACCAATGCCGTGGGCAAGACCGGCAATCCGCTGATCGACGCCGCCAACGGCAAGTAAGCGGCCGCGCACCAGCCACTTCCCGACGGGGCGCTCATGGCGCCCCGTCTGCATTGGGGCGCCGGGCAATGACATCGGCACTACACATGCCTGTGTAACCTTCCGTACTGAGCCCAAGGGCTGGCACGCCCCTGCCGCTGTCGCATACTGCGACGCATCGGCGGGCGCAGCGAGCCCGACGGCAGCCGCAAGCAGGCGCGTTCCGGCGCAGCCCTTGCAAGCCATCCGCAAGAGGAGTTTCTGCAATGAGCGATTCGTTCTCCACCCGCAGCCAGCTGGACGTCGGCGGCACCACCTACGACTACTTCAGCCTGCCCAAGCTCGGACAGACGTTCGACATTTCCCATCTGCCCTACTCGATGAAGATCCTGCTGGAGAATCTGCTCCGGCACGAGGATGGCGGCGTGACCGTCGGCAAGGACCACATCCAGGCCGTAGCCCAGTGGGACCCCAAGGCCGAGCCGGACATCGAGATTGCCTTCATGCCCGCCCGCGTGGTGCTGCAGGATTTCACCGGCGTGCCGTGCGTGGTCGATCTGGCCGCGATGCGCGATGCGGTGGTCAAGCTCGGCGGACGCCCGGAGCAGATCAATCCGCAGATCCCCTCCGAGCTGGTGATCGATCACTCGGTGCAGGTCGATGTATTCGGCACGCCCGACGCGCTGGACCTCAACGGCAAGATCGAATTCCAGCGCAACCAGGAACGCTATGGCTTCCTGCGCTGGGGCCAGAAGGCCTTCGACAACTTCAAGGTAGTGCCGCCCAACACCGGCATCGTCCACCAGGTGAATCTGGAAAACCTGGCCCGCGTCGTCATGACTGCGGACAAGGACGGCAAGGCGGTGGCGTACCCGGACACCGTGTTCGGGACCGACAGCCACACCACCATGATCAATGGCATCGGCGTGCTGGGCTGGGGCGTCGGCGGTATCGAAGCTGAAGCGGCCATGCTCGGCCAGCCGTCGTCGATGCTGATCCCGCAGGTGGTCGGCTTCAAGCTGACCGGCCGCATGCCCGAAGGCGCCACCGCCACCGATCTGGTGCTGACCGTCACCCAGATGCTGCGCAAGCACGGCGTGGTCGGCAAGTTCGTGGAGTTCTTCGGCGAAGGGCTGCAGCATCTGCCGCTGGCCGACCGTGCCACGATCGGCAACATGGCACCGGAGTACGGCGCGACCTGCGGCATCTTCCCGATCGATGAGGAATCGCTGACCTACCTGCGCCTGTCCGGCCGCAGCGAGGAACAGATCGCGCTGGTGGAAGCCTATGCCAAGGCCCAGGGCCTGTGGCACGACGCCAACACCGCGCACGCCAGCTACAGCGCCACTCTGGAACTGGACATGGGCGAGGTCAAGCCGTCGCTGGCGGGTCCCAAGCGCCCGCAGGACCGCGTGCTGCTGGAAGACGTCAAGCAGAACTACCGCGAGAACCTGGTCGGCCTGACCACCAATCGCGACAAGCGCAACGATGACGTCTCCACGTTCGTCAACGAAGGTGGCGGCGCGGCGGTCGGCAACGAACAGCTGGCCAAGGGCTACAGCGATGTCGAGCTGGATGGCCAGAAATTCCGTCTGAAGGATGGCGCGGTGGTGATCGCCGCGATCACCTCGTGCACCAACACCTCCAATCCGGCGGTGATGATCGGTGCCGGCCTGCTCGCCCGCAACGCCGCAGCCAAGGGCCTGGACCGCAAGCCGTGGGTCAAGACCTCGCTCGGCCCGGGCTCGCGCGTCGTCACCGATTACCTGGAAAAAGCCGGTGTGCTCACCGAGCTGGAGAAGGTCGGGTTCTATGTGGTCGGCTATGGCTGCACCACCTGCATCGGCAACTCCGGCCCCCTGCCCACCGAAGTCAGTGCCGGCATCGCCGCCGGTGACCTGGTGGTGGCCTCGGTGTTGTCGGGCAACCGCAACTTCGAAGGCCGTGTGCACCCGGAAGTCAAAATGAACTACCTGGCCAGCCCGCCGCTGGTCGTCGCCTACGCCATCGCCGGCACCACCGACATTGACCTGACCACCGAGCCGCTGGGCACGGGCAGCGATGGCCAACCGGTGTACCTGCGCGATATCTGGCCGAGCAACAAGGAAATCGGCGACGTGATCGCCGCGACCATCGGGCCGGAGATGTTCAAGAAGAACTATGCCGACGTGTTCAAGGGCGACACCCGCTGGAACACCATCAAGTCGCCCGATGGCGATCTGTACGAGTGGGATGGCAGCTCGACCTACATCAAGAACCCGCCCTACTTCGAGGGCATGACGATGGACGTCGGCCACATCGACGACGTGCACGGCGCACGGGTGATGGGCCTGTTCGGCGACTCGATCACCACCGATCACATCTCCCCGGCCGGCAACATCAAGAAGGATTCCCCGGCAGGCCGCTTCCTGCAGGAGCGTGGCGTGCAACCGGCCGACTTCAACAGCTACGGCAGCCGCCGCGGCAACGATGACGTCATGGTGCGCGGCACCTTCGCCAACATCCGGATCAAGAACCTGATGTTCGGCGGCGAAGAAGGCGGCAACACGCTGTACTTCCCGAAGGACGGCGGCGAGCCGCAGAAGCTGGCGATCTATGATGCGGCCGTCAAGTACAAGGCCGAGGGCGTCCCGCTGGTGGTGTTCGCCGGCAAGGAATACGGCACGGGCTCCTCGCGCGACTGGGCGGCCAAGGGCACCAACCTGCTGGGCGTCAAGGCGGTGATCGCCGAGAGCTTCGAGCGTATCCATCGCTCCAACCTGGTCGGCATGGGCGTGCTGCCGCTGCAGTTCAAGAACGGCGAGAACGCGCAGAGCCTGGGCCTGGACGGCTCGGAAGTGGTGGACATCACCGGCCTGGAGGATGGCGCCAGCAAGTCGGCCACCCTCACCGCCACCAAGGCCGATGGTACCAAGAAGACCTTCGAGGCGCATGTGATGCTGCTGACCCCGAAGGAAGTGGAGTACTTCAAGCACGGCGGCCTGCTGCAGTACGTGCTGCGCCAGCTGGCGGGGAAGCGATAAAAAGCTGAGCAACGCAATCATGGCGTGGAAGCCCCCCTGAAACCTCAGGGGGGGATAGCAACTCGGCCGGATCCGCGACACGCTCAGTTTCACTTCCGACTAGCGCTACCGCGCCGACAGTGCAACTACGGCAGCCATGTCGAGGGCTGCCGTATTAGTTTTGGCCGTGTAACCAAAACAATCAGGGGTACAGGCGTTCACGGAGCACCGTAGTACAGCGCAAAGTCACCTGTCCGAAATGGAAAGTCGCCACGGCCAACCACACCAGCAGCGTTGTGAGCAGCCAGGCACTTACGCCCCAGTCAACAAAATGCACCGTATCCACTGCGCTCTTGTACGCCGGCCACGCTTGCTTTAGCACGTCGCCGTAGAAGAGCGCGCAGGGCGCAGATGCAGTCAACAGGAGGATGAGCAGCCACGTGGGCTTCTCACCATACGACTTATAAACCTTGCGCCCGCGCCACTTTTCGATCAGTCGCCTCAACATTTTCGCGCTCCGCTTGGATTGTGTTCTCAAACAGTGCCGAACCGAGCACCGCCTCTCAACACCTACTGACGAACTCCTAGACGGCCATCACATTCATAATTTGTATCGCTTTCATAAATCTCATATTTAGTACAATTTATCCAAGCTGAGGTATGCTTGACCCATCCGCCACGGAGCCACCGCCATGCTGCACGCGCTCAAGTTCGACCCGATCACCGAGCTGACCCGTACCACCGCTTCGACGGTGAAGGAGCACTGGCGAAAGGTCATGCAGGACGTCCGCGAACAACAGGCCGTGCTGGTGACCAATCACAACGAGCCCCAGGCCGTCATCCTCTCCGCCGAGCAGTACCAGGCCATGCAGGCCGAGATGGTATCGCTGCAGCGCGATCTGGCCTCTCTGCGCGAACGGACCCCAGCCCTTCAGGACCTGCGCCAGCGCTTCGATGATCGCCTTGCCGTGCTGGACATTGCCGCGGCGGGCAACAAGGCGCGCGCGCTGCTGCGCAAGCCGGCAAGGCTCAAGGGCAAGGTAGCCGCAGGCAGCGGGTACTGATGGCGGCGCGACCCTTCCTGTTCGTCCTGGCAGGGGTCAACGGCGCAGGCAAGAGTTCCATCGGGGGTCACCTGCTCCGCCAGGCCGGGCTGGACTGGTTCAATCCGGACGATTGGGCCCGGCAGCTGTGCCACGAACTGGGTATGAGCCAGCGCGAGGCCAATGGTCAGGCGTGGCAGGAAGGCTTCTCCCGATTGCAGGCCGCGATCGCCCAACGGCGAAACCACGCTTTCGAAACAACCCTGGGCGGGCAATCGATCGCCGCCACCCTGGCCGAGGCCTGCGCCACGCACGATGTGCTGATCTGGTACTGCGGCTTGGGCTCCCCCGAGCAGCACATCGCACGGGTGCGCGCACGCGTCGCGGCCGGTGGCCACGCCATCAGCGACGATGACATTCGCCGCCGTTACCCGGTGGCCCTGCAGAACCTGATCGGCCTGCTGCCGTCGCTGGCGCAGCTGCAGGTGTACGACAACAGTGCAGAGACCGGGCATGGAGAACCGGTTGCGGATCCGCTGCTTGTGCTGCAGATGGACGGAGGGCGGCTGACATGGCCGGCCGCCGATGACGCCGCACACCTTCGGCAGACGCCGGATTGGGCCGTCCCTGTGCTGGAAGCGGCGCTTCAATGCCACGACGCCCGCACCGGTGAGCCACCTCAATGAGCCATCCCGTGCAGTTGCAAACGTCATTTGCCGTCGGCTGGCACACTGCCCCGACCCGCATGGCGGCCTTTCTTCACGGGCTCTTCGCGTTTTCCATTCGGGACGGTATGCTGCCGAGGCATGAAACGACGGATACTCTCCGTCATCGCGTTACATCATCCACGTTTCCTGGAGGGGGAATATGAGTCTGGAACGACCCTGGCTGCAGAGTTATCCCAAAGGCGTACCCGCCGAGATCGACGTCAACGAGTTCCATTCGGTCTCGGCCGTCTTCGACACCTCGGTGGCCAAGTTCCGCGACCGCCCCGCCTACTCCAGTTTCGGCAAGGTTCTGACCTACGGGGAAACGGACGCACTGGTCGAACAGTTCGCCGCCTACCTGCTCGGTGAGCTGCAGCTCAAGAAGGGCGACCGCGTCGCCCTGATGATGCCCAACTGCCTGCAGTACCCGATCGCGACCTTCGGCGTGCTGCGTGCCGGCCTGACCGTAGTCAACGTCAACCCGCTGTACACCGCCCGCGAGCTCAAGCACCAGCTGGTGGATTCCGGCGCGGCCGTGCTGGTGGTGGTCGACAACTTCTGCGACACCGTGCAGCAGGTCATCGCCGATACCCCGATCAAGCAGGTGGTGACCACCGGCCTGGGCGACATGCTCGGCGCCAAGGGCATCGTGGTGAACTTCGTGCTGAAGTACATCAAGAAGATGGTGCCCAACTACAGCCTGCGCGGCGCGATCCGCTTCAACCAGGCACTCAAGCTGGGCAGCCGCCACACCCTGCCCAAGGTCGAGATCGATCACGACGATGTCGCCTTCCTGCAGTACACCGGCGGCACTACCGGCGTGGCCAAGGGCGCGATGCTGACCAACCGCAACCTGGTCGCCAACATGCAGCAGGCTTCGGCCTGGATCTCCGCCTCGGGGATCGAGATGGGCAAGGAGGTGATCATCACCGCCCTGCCGCTTTACCACATCTTCGCGTTGACGGCGAACGGCCTGGTCTTCATGAAGTTCGGTGGCTGCAACTATCTGATCACCAATCCGCGCGACATGAAGGGCTTCGTCAAGGAGCTCAAGGCGACCCGCTTCACCGCGATCACCGGCGTCAACACGCTGTTCAACGGCCTGCTCAACACCCCCGGCTTCGACGAGATCGACTTCTCCTCGCTGAAGGTCACCCTGGGTGGCGGCATGGCGGTGCAGCGCGCCGTCGCCGAGCGCTGGAAGAAGGTCACCGGCGTGACCCTGGTCGAGGCTTATGGCCTGACCGAGACCTCGCCCGCGGCCTGCATCAATCCGCTCAGCCTGGCCGAGTACAACGGCGCGATCGGCCTGCCGATTCCGTCCACCGACGCCTGCGTCAAGGATGACAACGGTCAGACCCTGCCCGCCGGCGACGTCGGCGAGCTGTGCATCAAGGGCCCGCAGGTGATGAAGGGCTACTGGCAGCGCCCGGAAGACACCGCCGCGGCGGTCGATGCCGAAGGCTGGCTGCACACCGGCGACATGGCGCGGATGGATGAGCAGGGCTTCTTCTACATCGTGGACCGCAAGAAGGACATGATCCTGGTGTCCGGCTTCAACGTGTATCCCAACGAGGTTGAAGACGTCATCGCGATGATGCCCGGCGTGCTCGAAGTCGCTGCGGTCGGCGTGCCCGACGAGAAGTCCGGCGAAGTGGTCAAGGTGGTCATCGTCAAGAAGGACCCCAACCTCACCGCCGAGATGGTCAAGGAACACGCGCGTGCCAACCTGACCGGCTACAAGCACCCGCGCATCGTGGAGTTCCGCAAGGAGCTGCCGAAGACCAACGTCGGCAAGATCCTGCGCCGCGAACTGCGCGATACGCCCGCGCCGTAACGGTTCCCCAACGGCTGCATCTTCACAGGGCCCCTGCCGGCAACGGCGGGGGCCTTTTGCATTGCGTGAGATGCCGGGGGTGTAGGATCGCGGCGTGTGGACCCGTCAGGCCCGCCGCCCACCGTCCTCCCAGCGGGCCAGCCTCCGAGGAAATCGCCATGAGCACCATTGAAAAGCTGCCCGTCAATCATCGCTACGCCACCATCCGCACCGCGACCACCGGCAACGACGATGCCCATTGGCTGTACATGCATGCCGATGCCGCCAGCGGCATCCGCCCGTGCTGCCGGAAGGACATGCTCGATGAGATGTGGAATTTCATGAGCGCCATCACCCGCACCCCGGCCGAACGCAACAGCGGCAAGCTGCGCCACTTCGTGCTGGCCTCCGATGCGACCGCCTACAACCTCGGCGGCGATCTGGACCTGTTCACCCGGCTGATCCGCGAGGGCAACCGCGACCGGCTGCTGACCTACGCGCAGCGCTGCGTGGAAGGTGTGCATCACCTGCACACCGGCTTCGGTGGTGACGTGCGCTCGATCGCGCTGATCCAGGGTGACGCGCTCGGCGGTGGCCTGGAAATGGCGCTGGCCTGCCACACCATCGTGGCCGAGGAAGGCTGCGGCATGGGCCTGCCGGAAGTACTGTTCGGCCTGTTCCCGGGCATGGGCGCCTACTCGTTCCTGTGCAAGCGTGTGGCCCCACAGCTGGCCGAGAAGATCATCCTGGACGGCCGCGTGTATTCCTCCGAAGAGATGTATGCGATGGGCGTGGTCGACGTGCTGGTGCCCAAGGGCCACGGCGTCAAGGCGGTCGAGGATCTGATCCGCCAGCATCAGCGCATTCCGCACTCGTACCTGGCGATGAATGCCGCGCGCAACCTGGCCCAGGCCGTGCGCTATGACGAACTGCTGGAGATCACCAAGGTCTGGGTGGACTCCGCCCTCGCGCTGGGCGACAAGTCGCTGCGCACCATGGACCGCCTGATCAAGGCCCAGACCCGCCGCGCCACCCTCGACGTCGCCTGAGTCCTCCCCTCCCCTGTGTTGTTCAAGCCCGGCTGCCGCCGGGCTTTTTTTATGCCCCCCCTCAGCGCATGTCGCCGCCGTCGTCGGCCTGCCCCTGCGCCTTGCGCTGGGCACGTGCATCCAGTGCCTGGCGACCTTCCTTGATGCCGGTCTGGAGCAGGGTCATGCGCTGACGCCACTCGCTCTTGAGCTGCCAGTCAGCCATGCGCATCAGATCGCCCGCACGGTTCGCCACGCGGACCAGGCCCAGGTTGCTGGCCACGCCCTTGATCGCATGTGCCTGTTCTCGGAAGTGCACCCAGTCGCCGCGCTCGCCATCGGCCAGCGCGACACCGATGCACTGCTCGGCATCGGCCAGACATTGGCGGATGAACTCGCGCTCGAAACCATCGCCCATGCCCAGCGAGGCGAGCTCGTCCAGCACGCCCGGATCGAGCACGCCATCCAGGGCGGTGGCGGTACGGACGATCGGTGCGCTGGCTTTGAGCTGGCCATTGGAGGCGATGTCGGCCAGCACGTCCAGCAGCCGCACCGCGACCACCGGCTTGGCCAGGAAGGTGTGCGCACCGGCCTGGGTGCAGCGCTGGATCGCTTCGGGCGTCACGTCGGCGCTGAGGACCAGCACCGGCGTGCGTGGCCCACCGCCAGCCTGCATCACCCGCAGTTCCTTGAGCATGTCCAGGCCGCTCATGCCGGGCATGTGCAGGTCGACAATGGCTGCATCGAAGTCGCTCTCGGCCATCGCATCGAGCACCGCTTCGCCGCCATTGACGCACAACACCTTGTGGCCGGCCTTCTGCAGCAGCCGCTGCAGCACCATGCGGTTGGCCTCATGATCGTCGGCCACCAGAATGTGCATGCTGCGCACGCGGGCACGATGACGCAGGAACGGATCGGCAAAGGCGATCACGTTGCCATTGCTGTCCGGCAGCCCATCGCCCACCAGCGCCGGGGTGACCGTGCCCAGCGGCACACGTGGCGGCGCGAACGGCACCTCGAACCAGAAATGGCTGCCCTGCGGTGGATGGTCCTCGTAGCCGATCTCTCCACCCATGGCCTCGACCAGTCCCTTGGCGATGGTCGTGCCTAGGCCGGTGCCTTCGTGGCGACGGGCCATGCTGACATCGGCCTGCTCGAACGCCTCGAACAGACGCGGGCGCATTTCAGGGGCGACGCCGATGCCGGTGTCCAGGATATCGAAGCGCAGCCGCACGCCGCCGTTGGATTCGGCGTTGAGCACGCTCACCCGGATTTCGACCCGACCATGGTCGGTGAACTTGACCGCGTTGCCGGCCAGGTTGAGCAGGACCTGGCGCAGGTGCCCGACGTCACCGCGCAGCAGCGGCGGTACGGTCTCGGCTACCTTGACCCGGTAGTCCAGCCGCTTGCCCTTCGCCTGTGGCAGCAGGATCAGGCCGATGGCCTGGATCACATCGGCCAGCGCGAAATCCTCGGCGTTGACGCGCAGCTTGCCGGCTTCGATGGCCGAGATGTCCAGCACCTCCTCCACCAGCGCCAACAGGCTGCGTGACGAGGCCTGGATGGTGTTGACGCACTCGCGCTGCTCTTCATCCAGCTTGGTGGTGGCCAACACTTCGGTCATGCCGGACAGGCCGTTGAGCGGCGTGCGGAACTCGTGGCTCATGTTGGCCAGGAAGCGGCTCTTGGCTTCGTTGGCGCGGCGTGCCTCGGCCATGGTCCGGGTCAGCTGGCGCAGCAGCGTGGAGAAATACAGTGGCACCGCGGCCAGGCCCAGCCACAGACCGAACGCCAGGCGTGCGTTCTGCCCCCAGTACGGCGTCAGTAGCGCGGTACTGCCGAAACTCACCATGGCCATCGCCACGGCCACGTAGAGATAGTTGTTGCCGAACCGCATGCCGTTGCCGACGGTCACCCACATCACCACGATGTAGACCCAGGCCAGCGGCTCGCCCATCTGCACCATGCCGGCCGCGATCAAACCGTAGTCGGCGAGCATGCCGGCCACGCGCCGCGGGTCCGAGCGCCCCGGCCGCCACAGCAGCCAACCAAACAGACCCAGCGACAGGGTCAGCCCGGTCAATACGATCGCCAGCACGCCGTGGTACTGCGCCGGCGGCAGGTCATGGCGCGGGCCGGGCATGAGGACGTACAGCAGGATCACCGTGATCAGCGCGATCCGGACGATCGCCTGGCCATGTTCGGAATCCGGACGTTGCGCCAGACGTTGCTTCAGGCGCGGGTACAGACGGCGCATATCACATCCCCGGGCGGGATGACGCAGTGGAGTGCTGTGCGCAGATGTCCTCAAGCTGGAGACGGCCGCGCATCAGGGCATCGACGCAGCGCGGATCGAACAACCGTCCACGCTGGGCGTACAGATAAGCCAGCGTGGCTTCCATGGTCCATGCTTCCTTGTACGGACGCGGTGAGATCAGGGCATCGAACACGTCGGCCACAGCGACGATACGCGCCTCCAGCGGAATGGCGTCACCGATCAGCCCATCCGGGTAGCCGCTGCCGTCGTAGCGCTCGTGGTGGCGCAGCGCGATCAGCGCGCCGACCTGGATGAAACGGTTCTGGCTGCCGCTCAGCAGTTCATAGCCGATGCGCGGGTGCCGGCGCATGATCGCCTGCTCCTCATCGCTCAACTTGCCCTGCTTGAGCAGCACGGCATCGGGAATGGCGATCTTGCCCATGTCGTGCAGGGGCGCGGCCATCTCGATCAGCTTGACCTCTTCCTCCGGCAGCCCGAGCTGCTCGGCGATCAGCCCCGCCACGTGCGCCATGCGCTCCAGGTAGGCGCTGGTGCCGGCATCACGGAACTCGATCGCACGCGCCAGGCGCGAAAGCGTCTCGCGCTCGCGCTCTTCCACCTCGTGCATGCTGGCCAGCAGCCGCTGCTCCAGCGACAGCGCGCGTTGCTTGACGTTCTCCGACTGCTGGCGCAGCTGCAACAGGTTGTAGCAGCGCGCGCGCAGTTCGCGCGGGCGGATCGGCTTGACCAGGAAATCGATCACGCCGGCTTCCAGCGCGGCCTGGCGGATCGGCTCGTCGCCGACCACGGTAATCAGGATCACCGGGATGTCACGGTGCTTGGGCAGGCGACGGAAACGGCGGGCGAACTCCAGCCCATCCATCTCCGGCATGCGGTAATCGAGCAACAGCAGATCCACGGCATGCGACTCGCACCACGCGAGCGCCGTCAGTGGATCGCCGAAGTCGTGCACGGACAATTCCGGCGCGATGTCCTCGATGACATGGCGCAGCATGGTACGCGCGGACGTCTGATCGTCAACGATGACAATATTCAAGGCTGCTTCTGCCTTCTTCCTTGACCACACTGGAACATGCTGCGGAGAGGATACTCCGCCGCTCTGGACACTGGCACCTTGCATGGGTCCGCCTCCCGTCATGAACACCCCAGTTCATGATCGTCGTCACAGTGTGATGCCGGTGTAGGCACCTCCTGCAACCCGTCATGGTCCGTGGCCATCACGCCATAGCAACACTAGCTAAGGCCACGCAGAAACCATACTCGCGCGGCCACGGGAGCGGAACCCCCATCCGGACGTGCCCCAAGCACGCCCGGACGTACGTCTCAGTTTTCGGGACGCATATACGGGAACAGCAACACGTCACGGATCGAGCTGCTGCCGGTGAGCAGCATCACCAGCCGGTCGATACCGATACCCAGGCCGCCGGTCGGCGCCATGCCGTACTCCAGCGCGCGGATGTAGTCGGCGTCGTAATGCATGGCCTCGTCATCACCGCCCTCCTTCGCCGTGACCTGGGCCTGGAAACGGGCCGCCTGGTCTTCCGGGTCATTCAGCTCGGAGAAGCCGTTGGCCAGCTCCTTGCCGTTGATGAACAGCTCGAAGCGGTCGGTATAGCCCGGCTGGTCATCGTTGGCACGGGCCAGCGGCGAGACTTCCACCGGGTGGTCGGTAATGAAGGTCGGCTGGATCAAGGTGTGTTCGACCGTGGCTTCAAAGATCTCCAGCAGCAGCTTGCCCCAGCCGTAGGACGGCTTGAGGCGGATCTTCAGGCGCTCGCAGTGGGCCACCAGCGCATCGCGATCGGTGCAGTCGGCCGCACTGATCTCCGGGTTGTGGTGACGCACCGCCTCGTCCATGCGCCAACGGCGGAAGGCCGGGGCCAGATCGATCGTGGCGCCGTCCCATTCCACCGTGGTGGTGCCCAGCACCTTGCTGGCCACGTCACGGATCACGCCTTCGGTCAGGTCCATCACTTCGGTGTACGTGGCATAGGCCTCGTACAGCTCCATCATGGTGAATTCCGGGTTGTGGCGGGTGCTGACGCCTTCATTGCGGAAGTTGCGGTTGATCTCGTACACGCGCTCCAGCCCACCCACGACCAGGCGCTTGAGGTACAGCTCCGGGGCCACGCGCAGGTACAGGTCCAGGTCCAGCGCGTTGTGGTGGGTGGTGAACGGCTTGGCCGTGGCGCCGCCGGGGATGTAATGCATCATCGGCGTTTCGACTTCCAGGAAGTCGCGGTTGTCCAGCCAGGCGCGCATGGCGCGGATGATCCGCGAGCGCTTGATGAACACCTCACGCGACTCCGGGGTCACGATCAGGTCGACATAGCGCTGGCGGTAGCGCTGCTCCACGTCGGCCAGGCCGTGCCACTTGTCCGGCAACGGGCGCAGCGACTTGGTCAGCAGGCGGATGCTGGTGGCCTTGACCGACAGCTCACCGGTCTTGGTACGGGCCAGCCCACCCTCCACGGCGATGATGTCACCCACGTCCCAGCCCTTGAAGGCGGTGTAGGCGTCACCCAGGGTGCTGCCCTGCAGGAACAGCTGGATGCGGCCGGACTCGTCCTGGATCTGGGCGAAGCTGGCCTTGCCCATCACGCGCTTGGCCATCAGGCGGCCGGCCATCTTGACCTGGCGGTCACTGGCTTCCAGCGCTTCGGCGGTCCACTGTTCGGCGTCGGCGAACTCGGCCTGCAGGGTGCCGGCGAAGTGCTCCCGGCGGAAATCGTTCGGGTAGGCGATGCCCTGCCCGCGCAGGGCGGTCAGTTTCGCGCGGCGCTCGGCGATGAGGCTGTTCTCGTCGACGGGGGGCTGCGGCGCGGCGGTCTGATCGTTCATGGCGTGGGTCTATGTATGTCGGGGGGAGGTACGGTCCCCGCCATCATGCCGATGGTCGGGGCGGAATGCGAAACCGGGCGTGGCCCGGGCACAACGGATCGGGGCCGCGCGTGGCGGCCCCGACGGTCAGGCGTCGGTGCGTTTGGCACCCACGGCCAGGCCGGACTTCAGGCTGGCTTCGACGAACTCGTCGAGGTCGCCATCCAGCACCTTCTGCGTATCGGAGCGTTCGATGCCGGTGCGCAGGTCCTTGATACGGCTCTGGTCGAGCACGTAGTTGCGGATCTGGCTGCCCCAGCCGATGTCGGACTTGGTGGCTTCCACCGCGTCGCGCTCGGCGTTGCGCTTCTGGATTTCCAGCTCGTAGAGCTTGGCGGCCAGCATCTTCATCGCGTTGTCGCGGTTCTGGTGCTGGCTGCGGCCGGTCTGGCAGGCCACGACCGTGTTGGTCGGGATGTGCGTGATACGCACCGCCGATTCGGTCTTGTTGACGTGCTGACCACCCGCGCCGGAGGAGCGGTACACATCGGTACGCAGGTCGGCCGGATTGATGTCGATCTCGATGTTGTCGTCGACTTCCGGCGACACGAACACCGAGGTGAAGCTGGTGTGGCGGCGGTTGTCCGAATCGAACGGCGACTTGCGCACCAAGCGGTGCACGCCGGTTTCGGTCTTCAGCCAGCCATAGGCGTAATCGCCTTCCACACGCAGCGTGGCCGACTTGATGCCTGCGACATCGCCGCCGGAGACTTCCATCAGCTCGGTCTTCCAGCCACGCGATTCGCACCAGCGCAGGTACATGCGCAGCAGGATTTCGGCCCAGTCCTGGGCTTCAGTACCGCCGGCACCGGCCTGGATGTCGACGAAGGCCGCCGCGGTATCCATCTGCCCGGAGAACATGCGCTGGAATTCCAGCTGTTCGACGTGCTTCTGGTACTTGTCCAGATCGCTGACCACGGCCAGGGCGGTTTCTTCGTCCTGTTCGCTTTCGGCCAGTTCCAGCAGTTCGCCCGACTCGGTCAGGCCGTCGAGGATCGTGGCGATGCCGCCGACGGTCTTCTCCAGATTGGCGCGTTCGCGGCCAAGGTTCTGGGCGTACTCGGCGTTGTTCCAGATATCAGGATTTTCCAGTTCCCGGGTTACTTCTTCCAGACGCTCTTTCTTGGCGTCGTAGTCAAAGATACCCCCTGAGCGAGAGCACGCGATCGGTGAGATCGGTGATGCGCTGGCGGACAGGATTGAGCTCGATCATGTCGGCGATTAATGCGTGCGAAAAGACTGTCCATCATAGCCTATCCGGGGCTTTCCGGCGGCGGCCGGGACGGGAGGCGCCTTCTCCCGGCCGGGAAAACGACATCACTGAACACGGGCGGCCGGCCAGGCGGTAGACTTCGGCCCCGCCGCGCGGCCCCCAGCCCGCGGCGTCCCCCAACGCACGATATGGAGCACCACCCCGATGAGGACGTCATCCTCCGCCCTGTTGCTGGCTCTGGCCTGCCTGACCGCTTCCACCACCGCTTCGGCGCTCGACCTCAAGCAGCTGACCAGCACCGGCCTGAAGGCCGGCCAGGCGCTCACCCTGTCCGACCAGGACGTGGCCAAGGCCGCCGACGAAGCCTGCGTCTACATGGACCAGCAGAACAAGGTCGCCCCCGCCAACAATCCGTATGCCCAGCGTCTGGCCAAGATCACCCAGGGCCTGGCCAATGAAGACGGGATGAGCCTGAGCTTCAAGGTCTACCTGACCGAAGACGTCAACGCCTGGGCCATGGCCAACGGCTGCGTGCGCGTGTACTCCGGACTGATGGACATGGCCTCGGACGATGAGGTGCGCGGCGTGATCGGCCACGAGATCGGCCACGTCAAACTTGGCCATTCCAAGACCAAGATGCGCACCGCCCTGCTGGCCTCGGCCGGTCGCGACACGCTGGCCGCCTCGGGCAATGCCAATGTCGCCGCCCTGACCCAGGGCCAACTGGGCGAACTGGCTGAAGGCTTCGTCAACGCGCAGTTCTCGCAGAAGGAAGAAAGCGCGGCCGACGAATACGGCTACCGCTTCATGAAGCGCCACCAGTACAACCCGGCCGCATTGGCCAGCATGTTCCGCAAGCTGTCCAGCGATGGCGGCCTGATGTCCTCGCACCCGGGCTCGGAAGCCCGCGCCGGGCGCATCGACGCGATGATCAAGAAAGACAGCAAGCGCTGAGTTCCCTGCCGGCACTCTGGTCCGCCAGGGTGCCGGTCAGCCCGGCAGGGTCAGGCCGGTGCCTGCACGGCCAGCGCCTGCCGGAACGAGGGCAGCTGCCGGCGGCTGCACGGCACGCGCCCACCATCGTCCATGTGCAGCAGGGCCTCGCCCCCGTCCAGCGGCTCGATCGAGACCAGGTGCCGCACGTTCACCAGCCAGCTGCGGTGGGCACGCACGAACAGCGCCGGATCCAATCGTTCTTCCAGCGCCGCCATGGTGCTGCGCAGCGGGTAATCGTGCCCGCGCACCCGGAGATTGACGTAGTTGCCGGCCGCCTGGGCATATTCGATATCACCGGTAGCGACCAGGAAGTCGCGGCCCAGCTTGCGCACCAGGAACCGCTCCGGGCGCTCCACCGCGTCCACCGGCGGAGCATCGTCCGGCGCGGCCAGCAGATGCGCCTCGCCCTGCCGGCGCCGCCCGAACCAGCTGAAGAAGTGCTCGATCGCCACGAAGGTGAAGAACGCACGCACATCCTTGAGGTACTCGTACATCAGGCGTACCGGCCAGGTGGCATCGTCCTGGTAGTGGTAGCCGAGCGCGGCATACGCGAGATGGCGCAGCCCCATCATCCCGGTGACATGCACCAGCGACCACGCCACGCTGGCCAGCAGATACAGCGGCAGCCGCCGCTTCCAGGTATCGGCGTGCAGCGGCCAACGCTGGCAGCCCCACCAAAGCACCGGCAAGGTCAGCAGGATCATCGCGACGCTGCTCAGCTCCCAGATCATCGGCTGCCACAGGCCCAGGTCTTCGCCACGGCGGGCCGCATCCATCACTTCCACCACCGCATTGGTCACCGCGGTGGTCAGCAGGATCACCGACCACACCAGCATCCGCGCACCCGGCCGCCACCGCGCGGCACGTCCGTTCACCATTGAATCGTCCATTTGCAAAGGGTCGTCAGCCTGACTCATCACGCCATGGTAGTGCGCCCCGCCCGTCCCTTGGCGACCGCCATTCGTCACTTGGCGCGGCGTCGCCTGGTTGCGCCCTCTTTTCGGACTGCGCCGGCAGACGCTATCGTTGCCGGTGACGCGGGCGGTGGCCCGGCACTGAGTAATACGGATGTTCCAGACCCATTGGCATGTGTGGCTGCAGTCGTTCTTCGATGCAGCATGGATGTTGCCGCTCATGCGCTTTGTCAGCACGCTGGGCTACGAGTGGGCCTACGTCCTGCTGATCGTGGTGTGCGGCTTCGGGATACGCCTGCGTGCCGGGCTGGGCGTGATGCTCGCGGTGCTGCTGATGTCGATAGCCACGCACGCGATCAAGCAGGGTGCTGCCCTGCCCCGCCCCAGCGATGTCGACATCCACGTGCTGGACAAGGGCCGCCCTGGCCATGCGCTGGTGGCCGATGGCGCTGCCGGATCGTTCTGGTCGCTGCCGACCGATGAAGCAATTGCAGCGTTGCGTGCGCAGCCGGATCCGGACTACGGGTTCATCAGTGGTCATGTGGGCGTGGCCACGGCGGCGATGACGGCGCTGGTGCTGTGCTTCGGCATCCGCAGCCGCGGCTGGCGGCTCGCACTGCTGATCGGCTGGCCGCTGTTGATGGCGCTGTCACGCATGTATCTGGGCCGGCACTTCCTGTCCGATGTGCTGGGCGGCTGGCTGGTCGGGATGGCCTTGGGCTGGTTTGCCTGGCAGTGCCTGCCCACCCCCGCACATCACAATAGAACGCGTTACCTGCTCCTTGCCACGCTGGGCGTTGGGGTGACGGCAGCGGCGTTGACCGGCGACCTCGTCCCGGCAGACAGCGCGGGGCGTTACCTGGGTCTGATGCTGGTCTTTGCCTTCCTGCACTGGCGCGCCTGGCCGCTGGATCCGCACGCGCCGTGGCAGCGGATCGGGCGGGTGCTCGCCGTGATCGGGTTGTATCTCATCATCAGCCCGGTGCTGGAGGCGGTTGCCACTGCACTGGCACTGCCTGACACGGCGGTGGTGGAGGTAGTGTTCAACGCCATCGGCAACGCGGCGATCTTCATCGGCGGCATCGCCTTGGCGGGGTATTGGCCGCTCACTTCACCTCGAACTCCCCGACCAGCACCGTCTCCGCCTGGTCCTTCAACCGAAGCGTGACCTGCTGGTCGCGCTGGTCGCGGCTGCCCCACTTGGTGCTCAGGCGCAGCATCAAGGTGGTGGCGCCGGTGACCAGCTGCTCGCGGCTGCCGAAGTAGTTCGCTTCGATCTTGTAGGTGCCGGGCTTGGCATCACGCAACGAGAACTGCTCCGGTCCATAGCCGCCGGTGAAGTCCTGCGACATCTGCCCGCCCTGGTAGGTCAGTCGGTTGCCATAGTAGGCGCGCTCACCGTTGGGATCGGTGACCCACAGGTCCATGTCGCTGTTGTCGCTGTCCCAGCTCAGCACCACGCGCAGGTCCAGCGGCATCGCACGGCGCAGACGCGGGTCGATGGCCGAGGCGTCGACGCGCTCGCGTGCAATCAACCGGGTCAGCTCATCCAGCGCGATCAGCGAGATGCCGACGAAGCGGCCATCCCACGGCCGCACCACCACTTCATACAGCGATGCCACCGCCGCCTGGTACTCCCCGGCTGCTTCCAGCGCCAGGCCGAGATCACGGAAACTCTGCGGCTCCTCCTCGCCCATCACCAACACCTGGCGGAATACCGGCACGGCCAGCGCCGGTGCCTTGGCCTGCATCAGGCGATAGCCGAGCACGCGCAGCACGTGGCGATTTTCCAGTTCCATCTCGGCCAGGTTGGACAGCACCCGCAGTGCGAGGTCACGCTGTCCGCTGGCCAGCAGCAGATCGGCCACGTCCAGATAGAACGCGCTGCTGCCAGCGTGCTGTTCGCGCTCCTGCAGATACAGCGGATACAGCTGCGCGGGCGTGGCGTCGCGCAGGCGCCGTGCGTAGGCCGAATCCGGCGCCCACGGCGCCAGGGTCAGGGTGATCTGACCGCTGTTGGCTTTGGGGGCCGATTTGGCGAGGCGCTCAGTTGTAGCCTCTGCCTGATCAGCGGCCGCCGATCCGGTCACCTCAACCCTATCCAGCGCCATCTGCGCCGCAGGTGCCGGTGGTGGCGCGGCCATCGCCATGGCGACTGGCGCGGCGACGGATCGGGATTCCGGCTTGGGTCGCGGCGGCGCATCCTTGGGCCAGCGGGTATTCCACCACTGTTCGCGCTCGGCGAACTGGCGGGCGATGCCATCCAGGCGGCGCTTCCGCTCGCTTGCCACATCCGCCACCGTCAACGCATGGCGCTGGTCGTAGGCGGCGCGCAGCGGTGCCGGCGGCCGGATGCCGTAACGCAGGTAGTCGTCCAACGTTTCAAGAACCAGCAGCGACGTATCGGCCGTCACCATCCCGAACTGCTGCGCCAGCGCCTTGGCGGCCTGCGCCCCGGCCGGGTCAGCGGCGAGCGCGGCCAATCGGGCATTCGCCCACGCGTGGGCGACCATTCCGCCTTCCACCCCACGTGCGTTCGCGACGTTGAGGCTAATCGGCCGCGGATCGCTGCCACCCCCGCGCAGAGACAGCAGCACCGTCGCATCGGGACGCAGCACGCGGCCGGTGACACGGATCCACCCCTGTGTGGCGCTGGAGGCATCCACGTTCACGTCCTCCACGCCACGTGCCACGACATCGGCCACGTCGACCGGCTGCTGGAGCAGCAGCGACATCACGCCCGGCACCTCTGCCTCACTGCTCACCTGCAGCAGCTGCCCATGATGGGCGCCGGTCCAGGCGCGCAGGCGCGGGGTGTCGGTCTTCGCACCGGCGCTGCTCAGCGCATACAGGCGTTGATCGGGCGACAGGGTGGGCAAGGTCTGGCTGCCGTAGTTGGCCAGACCATCGCTGACCAGCAGGTACTCGCCGATGGCGGGGTTCGGCGTCCAGTCACCCAGCGCACTGGCGCCATCGTTGGGCAGTGCCCGCAGGTACTCGCGCAGTGCTGACCAGTCGCCCTGGGTCACCGGGAACTGCTGCGGCGTTTCGCTGCGGTCACGCAGCACGGTCAACTGGACCTGACCGGTGCCGAGGGCGTTGAAGTAGCGATCCAGCACCGCCAGTTCGGCCGCGCGGTCGCGTGAACCTGCCGAGCCCGACGCGTCCCAGAGCAGGCCGATGCGCCGAGGCAGGACACGCGGCGCGGTGGACGCACGCACCGGCACGCTGGCCAGCAGATAGCGCTGCCCCGCATGCTGACCGGTGACCACGTCAGTGCTGCGCGCGAGCGGAAGGCTCCACTGCAGCTGTGCAGGCAGATCCGCGCCCCGCCCCTGCCACTGCGCCGCATAAGCGCCGGTCTTCACTGTGAATCCCAGTGGATTGGCGCCCACGGCGACCGGCTTGCCCGTCCCACTGGCCTCCAGCTTCACCGTTACCTGCTCGGCTTGCCCTGCAAAGAACCCGGGCAATGACCACTGCAGGCCCTGCGGAACGGTCGGCAGGCTGTCGCGCAGCACCAGACGGACGCGACGCTCACCACGCGCCGGGATGGGATAGAGCCGCAGCCGGAACTGATTGCCGGCGGTCTGTTCCAGCAGCCCCGGATCAACCTGGCGGCGCTCGATCGCCTCGAACACCTCGCGGCCCTGCGCCTTGGGGACCGGCACCGCGTCGCGCAGCTCACCGTCGATATCCAGTGCGAACCCGGCCACCTGTTGGCCCGCGGCCAGCGGGAACGCCAGCTGCCCTTCCAGCACCCGCGCGTTGGGATTGTGGAAGGTCAACTCGATCGTGGTCTCACCCAGCCCCGCCATGACACGACTGTCGATACGGGCCTCGGTCAGCCGCACCGGCACCTCGGCGCCAGCGACCTGCAGGATCGGCGGGCGTGGCGGCGGGAAACGCCGCGCCTGTGCGTGGGCGCTGGGCAGCTGCCAGCACAGCAGCGCGAGCAGACCGATACTGCGCAGTGCGATTCCCATGTGACGCTCCTGATCCGATGACACCTCATTGAACGCACGGCGCACGAGAACGGGGTTGAGCGGCGGCAATCGCCTGTTCCGGTCATGGACGCCTCATCCGTGCTGGGCCAAGATCGCCCTCCACGGATTGATGTACCAAGGATGCCGCATGCGCCTGTTGTTGACCGCCCCGCTGTTGATGGGGCTCACCCTGCCCGGTCACGCCGCCGCCCCCATCGAGGGCGTGACGTTCACCCACCACGACTGGACGCTGGCCTGCGACAACACCCGTACCTGCCGCGCCGCCGGTTATCAGGCCGACGACAATGGCGGCGACCCGGTCTCGATCCTGCTCACCCGCGCGGGCGGGCCGGACCAGCCGGTGCAGGCTGAACTGATGCTCGGCCAATACGACGACAACACCGCCACCCAGCGGCTCAACCTGCAGATCAACGGCACCTCGCTGGGCCCGATGCAGTTCGACGCCGCCGATGGAACCGCCACTTTTTCCGCGAAGCAGCTGGCTGCCCTGCTTACCTCCCTGACACGCAACAGCCGCATCGAGCTGATCGGCGACGATGGCGCGCGCTGGACGGTCTCCGATCAGGGCGCCTCGGCCGTGCTGTTGAAGATGGATGCGTTCCAAGGTCGCCTTGGCACACCCGGCGCGTTGATGCGCAAAGGCACCCTCGCCGAATCCTCGGTGCCGCCCGCACTGCCGGTGCCGGTCGTGCAGCTGGGCACGCCGGTGGCAACCCGTCCGGCGGACACCGCGCTGGCCGCATCGCCGGCGCTGCGTGCCGCCCTCACAGCAGTGACTTCAGCCGACGATTGCGAAGCGCTGGGACCCAGCGGCAGCCTGTCGCCCGACGAGGAGCCCGAAGCGCTGACGGTGCAGCGGCTCAGCGCCGACAAGCTGCTGGTCTCGCTGAGCTGCTGGCGCGGCGCGTACAACAGCGGTGACGGCTATTGGGTGATCAACGACCGCGCGCCGTACCAGCCGCGGCTGGTCACCACGGCAGCGGTCGGTGATGAGGTTCGCACCATCCAGGAGGCGCACAAGGGCCGCGGGCTGGGCGATTGCTGGTACTCCACCACCTGGGGCTGGACCGGCACGCAGTTCGTCAGGACCGCCGACAGCAGCACCGGCTTGTGCCGCCTGGTGTCCGCCGGTGGCGCCTGGGAAATGCCGACGCTGGTGACCAAGGTGCAGGAATAAACCACTCGATCGACGCGATCACCGTTGGCCCGGCGATGCTCAGTCGTCGCCGTCTTCCCAGCCGTCGAACGGAAACAGCGCGGGCAGGATCGTCTCCATGACCGCCATGCTCTGCATCACGGCGTGGTCGGCCGAGTACGGGCGCGAGAATACGGCGTGATGTGCGTGCACAGGCCTGTCCGGTGCGCTGGACAGGTGTTCGACGTAAGCGGCAAGCAGTCGTTGCGCGGCCTGATGCCGATCCGGACCGTCCTGGGCCGCGTGCAGCGCTGCATGCACGGGACGCAACGCGGCGGGATCGGGCAGCTGGCAGGTATACGCCAGCGCCCCGGTCTGATCGTCGGCATCCCGGTAATCGTCCGGGTCGTCCGAGGGCTGGTAGGCCGTGGCCACGCAGCGGGTCCTTCTCAGCCGCGCCATCACCGCGGCAACCGCGTCGGCTACTGTGATCGGACCGGTGGACGCGCCGGCTCCGCCCTCGATCCGTGCGGCCAGTTCCTGCCGCAACAACCATGCCACGCTCTGGCGCGAGCCTTCCAGGTCCGGGAATTCGAACCCTTCGCGGGCGGAGAGTCCGGTGCGTGCGGTCTCGTCACCCTGCAGCACGATGCGGCTCTGCAGATCGAAACGTTCGGTGGGCGATAGGCGCAGGTCAGGCATCCGCGCAGTGCTCCACGATCAGCTGGATCGCGCCGCCTCCCCGATAGTCATCGCTGACCAGCCGGTAGGCGATATGCACCTGATTGGCCGGCGCATTGCCGGTCCAGCCGCTGAAGTGGATGGCGCTGACCGGTTCGGCACGGCCCGGCACGCGCAGGCTCAGCTTCAGGTGCTTCTCTTTGAGCACCTGCCAGCGCGCGACCTGGAAGTGACCATCGAACAGCGGCTCGGGGAAGCCCTGCCCCCACGGCCCGGCCAGGCGCAGCGCCTCGGCATGGGCGAAATCCAGTTCCTGCGGCAACAGCTCGCCGTCGGTGAGCAGCAGCTGCTGCAGCGACAGTGGATCCAGCGTGCGCTCCACCACGTCCACGAAGGCCTGCTCGAACGCGGCCAGCTGCGCGTGCGGCAGGCTCAGGCCGGCGGCCATGGCGTGGCCTCCGAACTTGTCGATCAGGCCCGGGTGCGCCGCGTTGACCAAGGCCAGCGCGTCACGGATATGGAAGCCGGGAATCGAGCGCGCCGAGCCACGCAGCGAATCGCCGCCGGGCTCTGAAGGCGCGAACGCGATCACCGGCCGGTGCAGGCGATCCTTCATCTTGGAGGCGACCAGACCGACCACGCCCGGGTGCCACTCGGCATCGAACAGGCAGGCCGCGACCGGGCGTACGCCCTCGGCGCTGAGTACCGCACGGGACACTGCCAGCTCCGCGTCGTCGGTCATCAACTGCTGGACCGCACGGCGCTCGGTATTGATCGACTCCAGCGTCGTGGCGATTTCACGCGCGTGGGCGCGGTCTTCGGTGAGCAGCAGCTCGATGCCCAGTGCCATGTCTTCCAGCCGGCCAGCGGCGTTCAACCGTGGGCCGAGCGCGAAACCAATGTCACTGCCGGTCAGCCGCGAGGCATCACGCCCGCTGGCCTCGATCAGCGCCTGCAGGCCAACGCAGCCCTTGCCGCTGCGCAGCCGGCGCAGGCCGGCCGAGACCAGGGCGCGGTTGTTGTCATCCAGCGCGACCAGATCGGCGACGGTGCCCACCGCGACCAGGTCCAGCAGGGTCAGCAGATCCGGCTCTGGTGCCGTGGCATACGCCCCCTGCTCGCGCAGGTGGCGGCGCAGCGCCATCAATACATAGAAGATCACCCCGACGCCGGCCAGTGCCTTGCTGGGGAACGCATCACCGCTGATGTTGGGGTCGACGATGGCATCGGCCGGCGGCAGATGCTCGCCCGGCAGATGGTGATCGGTGACCAGTACTTTCCAGCCCAGTGCCTTGGCCGCGTTGACGCCGGCATGGCAGGCGATGCCATGGTCGACCGTGACCAGCAGGCCAGGGTTGAGCGGGGCCAGCTCGGCCACCAGCGATGGCGACAGCCCATAGCCATGCAGCATGCGGTTGGGCACCGCGTGCACCACATCGCGCGCGCCGAGCATGCGCAGGCCGCGCACGCCGACCGCACAGGCGGTGGCGCCATCGCAGTCGAAATCGCCGACGATCAGGATGCGTTCGTTGGTGGCGATCGCATCGGCCAGCAGCGTTACCGCAGCCTGCATGCTGCCCAGCAGATCCGGCGCATGCAGCTGGGCCAGCTTCGGCTGGGCCTGCGCGGCATCGGTTACCCCGCGCGCGGCGTACAAACGCTGCAGCAACGGCAACATGGAGGACGGCCACTCGCTGACGGCGGCGGCAGGACGGCGCTGGATACGGGGTGCTTCAGACTGGGTCAAAACGGGCTCGATCGATGACGTGCGCGACCATGATACTGCCCGGTGAACGCATCCACGCATGGCGTGGATCTACCCTGGAATACCGGCAGGACAACGGTAGATCCACGCCATGCGTGGATGGCGCAGCCTGCCCGCTGGAGCCAGCCACTGCCGGCGGTCATTGCGACGCACTCAGAGGTCGTGCAGTTGCACCGGCTTCTTCCAGAACCGCCAGCGCTGGGTCTTGTCGATCTCCACGCGGGCGCCGTCCTCGAAATCCAGCACCAGCCGCTTCAATTCCCCGCGGGCAATCGCCGCCAGCAACGGGCGGATCGCCTCATTGCCCAACTGTTCCAGCGAACGCAGCTGACGCAGGTCCACCAGGGCATCCACGGTCTGCTCGCCATCGGCCTGCAGACCCGCGGCCTTGGCCAGCGCCTGCAGCAGCGCATCGCGGCTGCGGACCTGGGCATGCGCGGTGGTCACACGCTCCGGCAGCTCGCCGCCGCCCCAGAACCACAGCGAGTTGATCGCACGTTTGCCGTCGGCCACGCGCTGCTGGTTCCACTCGTGCTGGTGCAACACCACCTGTGCTTCGGTCAGCAGGGCGCGCCAACGGCGGCCCGCATCGCCTTCGGGCAGATGGGCAAACAGATCATCGCCGAGCACTTCATCGGGTTCGGCGAAGACGGGCAGCGTGGTGCCTGGCGGCAGGCGCAGATACCAGCGCGACGGCACCGGTGCATCCAGCACGAAGCCGTAGCCGGCAAACAACGGCTGCAACGCCGGCAGCAGATGCATCACATCGGCCAGATCGGGGCGCAGGGTATCCCCGTGCCCCATCAGGCGTGCACCATGCATGTCCGGCACCACATTGGCCGGATCCGCCCGCAGCCACACGGATTGATCGGCATCGCCGACATCCAGCTCACGGGTCAGGGCTGCCGCGGACCACGCGTCCGGCTGCGTCCGGAAATGCCGACGCAGCTGGGCGCGTTCGCCCGCCTCGGCGCTGCGGCGCTGCGCACGTCCCAGCGCCTTGGCGACGTCATCGGGCAACGGCGCCGCCGGAAACCGGCTGCGCGCCGGCAGCAACAACGTCGCCGTGGCCATCGCCGTCAGTCCAGGTACTGGACGCTGACGATTTCGTACTCGCGCTGGCCGGCCGGTGCGTCGATGGTGACCGCATCGCCTTCCAGCTTGCCGATCAAGGCACGGGCCAGCGGCGAGGAGATCGCGATCAGGCCCAGCTTGATGTCCGCTTCCAGGTCGCCAACGATCTGGTAGCGCTTCTCTTCATCATTCTCCACGTCCGACAGCTCGACCGTGGCGCCGAACACCACCTTGCTGCCGGCGTTGAGCTTGGTGATGTCGATGATCTCGGCATGCGAAAGCTCACCTTCCAGCTGCTTGATGCGGCCTTCGATGAAGCCCTGCTCTTCGCGCGCAGCGTGGTACTCGGCGTTCTCTTTCAGATCGCCGTGTTCGCGTGCCTCGGCGATCGCCGCGATGACCTTCGGGCGCTTGACCGACTTCAAGTGGTCAAGCTCTTCGCGCAGACGCTGCGCGCCCTTCAGGGTGATCGGTGCTCTCATGCGTTCAACTCCTTGTGCAGTTCCTGCAGCGACCAGACGGGGCCGGTGCCGCGGAATTCCAGTGATTGCACCAGCGCCATGGCGCCGGCGATGGTGGTCGAATAGGTCACGCGATGCTGCAGCGCTTCGCGACGGATCGAGAACGAGTCATTGATCGCCGCACGACCTTCGGTCGTGTTGACGATGTAGACGATCTCGCCGTTCTTGATCGAATCGACGATGTGCGGACGGCCTTCGACCACCTTGTTGACGATTTCGCAGGTCATGCCGTGCTCCTGCAGCCACGCGCCGGTGCCACGGGTCGCCACCAGGGTGTAGCCGCGCTCGACCAGTGCCTTGGCGACCGGCAGCACGCGCTTCTTGTCCGGGTCACGGACCGACACGAACGCCTTGCCCAGCGGCGGCGCCTTGATGCCACCGGCTTCCTGCGCACGTGCGAAGGCGGCGCTGAAGCTGCGGCCCACGCCCATCACCTCACCGGTGGAGCGCATCTCCGGCCCGAGGATCGGATCGACGCCCTGGAACTTGGCGAACGGGAAGATCGCTTCCTTGACCGAGTAGTAGCCCGGCACGATTTCCTTGGTCGCGCCCTGCTCGGCCAGCGTCTTGCCGGCCATGCAGCGCGCGGCGATCTTGGCCAGCGGCATGCCGGTGGCCTTGGAGACGAACGGCACGGTGCGCGAGGCACGCGGGTTCACTTCCAGCAGGTAGACGATGTCTTCGCCGTTCTCACCGGTCTGGATCGCGAACTGGGTGTTCATCAGGCCGACCACATTCAGGGCCTTGGCCAGCTCGACCACCTGGCGACGCAGCTCGGCCTGGGTTTCAGCCGACAGCGAGTACGGCGGCAGCGAGCAGGACGAATCGCCCGAATGCACGCCGGCTTCTTCGATGTGCTCCATCACGCCGCCGATCAGCACGTTGCCGTCCTTGTCGGCAATGATGTCCACGTCCACTTCCACGGCGTTGTCCAGGAAGCGGTCCAGCAGCACCGGCGAATCGTTGGAGACCTTCACCGCGTCGCGGACGTAGCGGGCCAGATCGGATTCACCGTAGACGATTTCCATCGCACGGCCGCCCAGCACGTAGCTCGGGCGCACCACCAGCGGGTAGCCGATCTCGCGGGCCAGCAGCAGCGCTTCCTGGTCGTTGCGGGCAATGCGGTTCGGCGGCTGCTTCAGGCCGAGCTTGTCGACCAGCTGCTGGAACCGCTCGCGGTCTTCAGCCAGATCGATGGAGTCCGGCGAGGTGCCGATCACCGGGACGCCGTTGGCTTCCAGCGCGCGCGCCAGCTTCAGCGGGGTCTGGCCACCGTACTGCACGATTACGCCCTTCGGCTGTTCCAGCTCGACGATTTCCAGCACGTCTTCCAGCGTCAGCGGCTCGAAGTACAGGCGGTCGGAGGTGTCGTAATCGGTGGAGACGGTTTCCGGGTTGCAGTTGACCATGATGGTTTCAAAGCCATCATCGCGCAGCGCCAGCGCGGCGTGCACGCAGCAGTAGTCGAACTCGATGCCCTGGCCGATGCGGTTCGGACCGCCGCCCAGGATCATGATCTTGTCGCGGTTGCTCGGCGCCGCTTCGCACTCGTCCTCGTAGGTCGAGTACAGGTACGCGGTGCTGGTGGCGAACTCGGCGGCGCAGGAATCCACGCGCTTGTACACCGGGCGCACCTTGTGGGCACGACGCAGCGCGCGCACGGCCGCTTCGTTGGTGCCGGTCAGTTCGGCCAGACGGGCGTCGGAGAAACCGGCGCGCTTGAGCTTGCGCAGGCGCACGGCGTCCAGCGCGTCGATGCCGTCGGCGGCCACTTCGGCTTCGGCCTGGATGATTTCTTCGATCTGGTCCAGGAACCACGGGTCGATGTGCGACAGCGCGAAGACGTCTTCCACGCTGAAACCGGCGCGGAACGCATCACCCACGAAGAACAGGCGCTCCGGGCCCGGGGCCTTGAGCTCGCGCTTGATGGTGGTGATGTCGTCTTCGTTGGACAGGTCCAGACCGGTCGGGTCCAGCCCGATCTTGCCGGTTTCCAGGCCACGCAGCGCCTTCTGCAGCGATTCCTGGAAGGTGCGACCCATGGCCATCACCTCGCCCACCGACTTCATCTGGGTGGTCAGGCGCGCATCGGCCGCCGGGAACTTCTCGAAGGCGAAGCGCGGGATCTTGGTGACCACGTAATCGATCGACGGCTCGAACGAGGCCGGGGTCAGGCCGCCGGTGATTTCGTTCTTCAATTCGTCCAGGGTGTAACCCACGGCCAGCTTGGCCGCGACCTTGGCGATCGGGAAGCCGGTGGCCTTGGAGGCCAGCGCCGAGGAACGCGACACGCGCGGGTTCATTTCGATCACAACCACACGGCCGGTGGTCGGGCTGATGCCGAACTGCACGTTCGAACCGCCGGTATCCACGCCGATCTTGCGCAGCACGGCGATGGAGGCATCGCGCAGGCGCTGGTATTCCTTGTCGGTCAGGGTCTGGGCCGGGGCGACGGTGATCGAGTCACCGGTGTGCACGCCCATCGGGTCCAGGTTCTCGATCGAGCAGACGATGATGCAGTTGTCGGCGGTGTCGCGCACCACCTCCATCTCGAATTCCTTCCAGCCCAGCACCGACTCTTCCACCAGTACTTCGGTGGTGGGCGACAGTTCCAGGCCGCGGGTCACGATGTCGACCAGCTCTTCGCGGTTGTAGGCGATGCCGCCACCGCTGCCGCCCAACGTGAAGCTGGGGCGGATGATGGTCGGGTAGCCGACGCGGGTCTGGATGTCGATCGCTTCTTCCAGCGTGTGCGCCACCGCAGCAGACGGGCACTCCAGGCCGATCTCACCCATGGCCACGCGGAACAGCTCGCGGTCTTCGGCCATGCGGATCGCATCGCGCTTGGCGCCGATCAGCTCGACGTTGTACTTCTCCAGCACGCCGTTGTCGGCCAGGTCCAGCGCGCAGTTCAGCGCGGTCTGGCCACCCATGGTCGGCAGCAGCGCATCGGGCTTTTCCTTGGCGATGATCTTCTCGACCGTCTGCCAGTTGATCGGCTCGATGTAGACGGCGTCGGCCATCTCCGGGTCGGTCATGATGGTGGCCGGATTGCTGTTGACCAGCACCACGCGGTAACCCTCGTCGCGCAGTGCCTTGCAGGCCTGCGCGCCAGAGTAGTCGAACTCACAGGCCTGGCCGATGACGATCGGGCCAGCACCGATGATGAGGATGGTTTTAAGGTCAGTGCGCTTGGGCATTGTCTTCTCTAAGTCTGGACAGCGAGGCAGATGGGGGTGATCGCACGCTGTCGATCAGGAAATATCGTCGGGGTTCAGCGCGATCCGGCACTGGTCCTGCAGTCCTTTCGCCAACTGCACGCCGATGTCGTCAGGCAGCTCCGACTCGATGTCGAGCGTGGCGATGAAGCGGGTGTAGGCCGGGCTGCCCAGGAACGCAGCCACCTCGGCGCGCTCCTTTTCACTCAGGTCCACGTTGGCCTTTTCGGCGATGGTCGATGGATTCGCACCGGCGAAGGCCGAGGACAGACCCTTGCCCGCCGGGGTGGCCAGGAAGCGGGACCACTCGGCCATCACCTGGTCGCCCTCATTGCCGAGACCGGCGATCACCGAACGGCGGAACTGCGCGTCGAGCAGCGTCTGGATCGGGGCATGCGCACACTGGCGATCGGCCTCGGGCAGCGCATTGAGCGCGGGCACGTTATCGACCATCAGTTTGGCCATATCCGTGCCCAGCGTGCCCAGGCTCAGCTTCTGCACGACCGCCTGCACCTGCGCATCGGTCGCCGGCGCGGCCTGGGCCACGCCGGCAAGGCACAACAGCGGGAGCAGCAGCGCGGGGCTGCGCATCACGCCTTGGCCTCGGCCATCAGGGTCACGAAACGGTCGAACAGCGGACCGACATCGTGCGGGCCCGGCGAGGCTTCCGGGTGACCCTGGAACGAGAACGCCGGCACGTCGGTGCGGGCGATGCCCTGGTTGGTGCCATCGAACAGCGAACGGTGGGTCACGCGCAGGTTGGCCGGCAGCGAGGCCTCATCGACCGCAAAACCATGGTTCTGCGAGGTGATCATCACGCGGCCACCGTCCAGGTCCTGGACCGGGTGGTTGGCGCCGTGGTGGCCATGGCCCATCTTGACCGTCTTCGCACCGGAGGCCAGCGCCAGCAGCTGGTGGCCCAGGCAGATGCCGAAGACCGGCACCTTCTTCTCAAGGAAGGTCTTGATCGCGGCGATGGCGTAGTCGCACGGTTCCGGATCGCCCGGGCCGTTGGACAGGAACACGCCATCCGGGTTCATCGCCAGCACTTCGGCGGCCGGGGTCTGCGCCGGCACCACGGTCAGCTCGCAGCCGCGCTCGGCCAGCATGCGCAGGATGTTCAGCTTCGCGCCGAAGTCATAGGCCACCACCTTGAAGCGCGGTGCGGCGTTGACGAAGGCGTTGCTGTCCAGATCCAGCTGGCCCTCGCTCCAGGTGTAACGCTTGTCGGTGCTGACCACCTTGGCCAGATCCATGCCCTTCAGGCCCGGGAATTTGCGCGCCGCTTCCAGCGCCGTCTCCACGTTCAGCCCTTCGCCGGCCATCAGCGCACCGTTCTGGGCGCCGCGCTCGCGCAGGATGCGGGTCAGCTTGCGGGTATCGATGCCGGAGATGGCCACCACGCCGCGCTGGATCAGCCAATCCTGCAGCGACACCTGGCTGCGCCAGTTGCTCGGGCGGCGCGGCACATCGCGCACGATCAGGCCGGCCGACCACACCTTGGCCGCTTCATCGTCCTGGTCGGTCATGCCGGTGTTGCCGATATGCGGGTAGGTCAGCGTGACCATCTGCCGGGCGTAGGAAGGATCGGTCAACACTTCCTGATAGCCGGTCATGGCGGTGTTGAACACCACCTCACCGACGGACAGGCCGGGCGCGCCTACGGATTCGCCCTCGAATACGGTGCCGTCTTCGAGGACGAGGATTGCGGCTTGGGTCACGGAAATCTCACTTTGGCTACCGAGGGGTCACCGAAGTCACGCCTGCGCTTCACGAAAAAGCGGCTGCAAAAAAGCGCGGACTGCGGTTCTGGACCGGTCCGGCTGTCGTGATTCGGCGAGCGGGAATTGTAAAGGGAAGCCGGGTGCGACGCCAGTATCCGCGTGCAATTGCCCTGTTCAGCCTGACAGAAGGCGCAGCGCCGGTTCAGGCGCGCGCCTTCCCGCCCATTCAGACGGCGGGCGGCGGCGTAGCCCCGTCCAGCAGATCACGGACCCGGTAGCTGCCCGGCGCGCGGCCCGGCAGCTGGCTGGCAGCGAACAGGGCGCCACGGGCGAAGATATCGCGGTTGGTGGCCCGGTGGGTCAGCTCGATGCGCTCCCCCAGCCCGGTGAACTGGACCAGATGCTCGCCGACGATGTCGCCGGCACGAAGACTGGCGTACTGCGGCTGCGCGCCCCCCTTCTCCGCCGCCGCACCCAGGGTCAGGGCCGTGCCGGAGGGCGCGTCCTTCTTCTGGGTGTGGTGGGATTCGACGATGTCGCAGTCCCAGCCGGCCAGTGCGGCGGCGGCCCGCTCGACCAGCTCATCCAGCACCGCCACGCCCAGGCTGAAGTTCGAGGCCCAGACCAATGGAATCCGGCCCGCCGCCTGGATCAGTGCCTGGCGCTGCGCCTCGCTGATGCCGGTGGTACCGGACACGAAGCCCGCGCCCCGCTCCACGCACAGCGCCAGCACCGGGTCAAAGCCCTCGGGCAGGCTGAAATCGATGGCGACATCGAACTGGGGGGCACCGGCCAGCTCGCTGCTGGCGAAATGCGGCACGCCCTCGACCACGCGCTGGGCCGGTGAGCGGCGGTTCACTGCGGCGACAACCTGCAGAGCGGGGTTGTCAGCAGCAAGGCGGAGCAGTGTCTGGCCCATGCGGCCGGAGGCACCGTGGATGAGCAAACGTAGGGGAGTGGTAGTCATGCCCGCAGGCTAGCGGGTGGCGGCGAGGATGTACAAGGGGTTTTTGGCGCGGCTCAGTGCTGCTTCGGCGGCGACGGCCCGCAGCTGTCACAACCACCGCACGCGCCACCGCTACCGGTCGCCGGTGGCGCGATCTTACGGCCCAGCGCCTGCAGCCAAGCGGCGCGCTGCGGCTTGACCAGCCCGAGCGCGATCGCCCCGCGTGCCTTGCGCACGGTGCCCGGGAACTGCTTCTTCATCACCACCCACGCGCTGACCACCACGGCCAGCGCGATCACGATGTACTGCAGCAGCAGCCCGGCCTCCATCAACCGCCACCCAGTGCCACGGTCACCTGGTAGGTGATCAGCGAGGCGATGTAGGCGGCAGCGAACAGGTAGAACGTGGCAAAGCCCATCTGCCTCCACGAGTTGGTCTCACGCTTGATCGTGGCCAACGTGGAAATGCACATCGGGGCATAGATGTACCAGACCAGCAGCGACAGCGCGGTGGCCAGCGACCAGCCATCGCTGATCAGCGGGGTCAGCGCCTGGCTGGCAGCGTCATCATCGGCGGCCGACAGCGCGTACACCGTGGCCAGCGAGGCCACCGCCACTTCACGCGCGGCCAGGCCCGGGATCAGCGCGATGCAGATCTGCCAGTTGAAGCCCAGCGGCGCGAAGAACACCGCCATCGCATGGCCGATCTGCCCGGCAAAGCTGTAGTCGATCGCCGGCATGGTCGCGTTCTCCGGCGCGCCCGGGAACGACAGCAGTACCCACAGCAGGATGGTCAGCGCCAGGATGATGCCGCCCACGCGCTTGAGGAAGATCATGCCGCGCTCGTACAGACCGACCGCCAGATCACGCAGATGCGGAATGCGGTAGGACGGCAGTTCCAGCATCAGCGGGTGCTCGCTCTTGTCGCGGCGCCACTTCTTCATGGTCCACGACATCAGCAGCGCGCTGAGGATGCCGGCGGCATACAGCCCGAACAACACCAGGCCCTGCTGGTTGAACACGCCCCAGATCTGCTTCTGCGGGATGAAGGCGCCGATCAGCAGCGCGTACACCGGCAGGCGCGCCGAACAGGTCATCAGTGGCGCGACCAGAATGGTGGCAAGCCGGTCGCGCGGATCCTGGATGCTGCGGGTGGACATGATGCCCGGCACCGCGCAGGCGAAGCTGGACAGCAACGGGATGAACGAGCGCCCGGACAGACCGGCCGCAGCCATCATGCGGTCCAGCAGGAACGCCGCGCGCGGCAGGTAGCCGGACTCCTCCAGCGCCAGGATGAAGGCGAACAGGATCAGGATCTGCGGCAGGAAGATGATCACCCCGCCCACGCCGGCGATGATGCCGTCGGTCAGCAGGCTGTTGAGCGGGCCTTCCGGCAACGCCCCACCCACCCACTCGCCGAGTGCACCGGTACCGGCCTCGATCAAATCCATCACCGGGGTCGCCCAGGCGTACACGGCCTGGAAGATCAGGAACATCACCACGGCCAGGGTCAGCAGCCCGAACACCGGGTGCAGCAGCCAGCGGTCCAGCGCGTCATCGATCTTGGCCGTGCGCGTGGGCATGCTCACCGCGCTGCCAAGAATGTCGCGCACCTGGGCGTGGTAGTCGGTCTCGGCGGCGGGCACGGCCACCGGGGCCTGCAGGTGCGGCACCATCGCATCCAGGCGCTCGACCAGCTTGGCCGCGCCGTTGCGGCGCACCGCCACGGTTTCCACCACGGGCACGCCCAGCGCCTGCTCCAGCGCGGGCACATCGATCTTGATGCCGCGGCGCTCGGCCGCATCCACCATGTTCAGCGCCACGATAATCGGCTTGCCCAGCTCGCGCAGTTCCAGCGCGAAGCGCAGGTGCAGGCGCAGGTTGGTCGCATCGATCACGCACAACAGCACGTCCGGCGCGGCCTCGCCCGGGTAGAAGCCCCGGCACAGGTCGCGGGTGATCGCCTCATCCAGGCTGGCCGGCTGCAGGCTGTAGGCGCCCGGCAGATCCAGCACGGCGAACTCGCGGCCCGACGGCGCACGCAGGCGACCCTCTTTACGCTCGACGGTCACGCCGGTGTAGTTGGCCACCTTCTGGCGGCTGCCGGTGAGCTGGTTGAACAGCGCCGTCTTGCCGCTGTTGGGATTGCCCACCAGGGCGATGCGCAGCGCGTTGGCCACAGCGCTCATGCGTGGGCCTCCCGGGCCTTCAACGCGGTCACCACGATGCGGGCCGCCTCACTACGGCGCAGCGCGAAGCGCGTGAACCCGACCTGCACCAGCAGCGGCTCGGCGCCGACGGGACCACGGGCTACCAGACGCACCTCTTCCCCTTTGACGAAGCCAAGCTCCTTCAGTCGGCGGGCGATCGCATCGTTTGCGTGTAGTTCCTGTACGGACTCCACCAGGGCGGAGTCGTACAGCGCCAGATCGGACAACGTCACGGAGCGCCTTCTCGATGATAGGAATGGTTATCAATTCTACCATCGCCGCGCCGCGTCATTGCCCGTGACCGATGGCCCGCTATGATCTGTACATGTTATGGAGCAAGCCGACCCATGAGTGATGCACTACGGATTGAACGCAGCGCCTCGGTGCTGACCCTGTGGTTGAACCGCCCCGCCCTGCACAACGCCTTCGACGCCTCGTTGATCGCCCAGCTCACCGCCGCCCTGGAGGCCGCCGGGCGCGACGACCGCGTCCGCGCGGTGGTGCTGGCCGGCGAAGGCGCCTCGTTCTCGGCGGGTGCGGACATGCAGTGGATGCGCGGCATGGCAGCCGCCAGCGAGGAGGACAACCGCCAGGACTCGCTCGCCCTGGCCCGCCTGATGCGGACCCTGGACGAGCTGCCCAAGCCGACCATCGCCCGCGTCCAGGGCGCCGCCTTCGGTGGCGGGGTCGGCCTGGTGGCCTGCTGCGATATCGCCATCGCCAGCACCAGCGCCCGCTTCGGCCTGACCGAGAGCCGCCTGGGCCTGCTCCCGGCGGTCATTTCGCCGTATGTGATCGACGCGATCGGCCCGCGCCAAGCCCGCCGCTGGTTTGCCACCGGCGAGCATTTCGACGCGGAGACCGCCCTGCGCATCGGGCTGGTCCACCAGCTGATCGAGCCCGAACGCATCGATGAGGCCGTGCAGCGCCAGCTGGGCCTGCTCGACAAGGCCGGCCCGGTGGCCTCGTCTTCGGCCAAGGATCTGGTCCGGCGCGTGGCGCTGGGCCGCGACCGCGACGCCACCGACCGTGACAATGCAGCCCTGATCGCCCGGCTGCGGGTCTCGGCCGAAGGCCAGGAGGGCCTGGGCGCCTTCCTCGACAAGCGTTCCCCCCATTGGGTCACCCAGGACTGAGGAGAGAAGTCATGCTCGATCATGTGGGCATCCGCTGCGCCGATTTTCCGCGCAGCCTGGCGTTCTTCCAGCAGGCCCTTGCCCCGCTGGGCATCTCGGTGGTGATGCAGGTATCGGCCGCCCAGACCGGCGACCATGACCATGCTGGCTTCGGCCGTACCGGCAAACCGGATTTCTGGATCGGCAGTGCCCCCGGCGCGCATGGCGGCGTGCATCTGGCCTTCAGTGCAACCAGCCGCGCCGACGTGGACGCCTTCCACCGCGCCGCCCTGGCGGCCGGCGGTACCGACAACGGCGCCCCGGGCATCCGCGAGCATTACCACCCCGACTATTACGGGGCGTTCGTGCTCGACCCGGACGGCAACAACATCGAGGCGGTCTGCCACCGCCCCGGCTGATCCCACACCACCGGGATGGCCGCTTTGCCGCCCATCCCGCGTATCCCCTTTTCGTGGCCCGCCGGGGACCGTGGGCCGCCTTTCGTCTGACAGGACTCTCCGTGATCTCTACCCCACCCCGCCCCCCGCTGGTCGTCCGCCGCTCCGTTCGTGGAGCGCTGGCACATGGATGATTTCGTCCGCATCGTCGAGGTCGGCCCGCGCGACGGGCTGCAGAACGAGGCCCAGCCGGTCGCCACCGCCGACAAGATCGAGCTGATCCGCCAGCTCTCGCTCACCGGCCTGCGTACCATCGAAGCCACCAGTTTCGTCAGCCCGCGCTGGGTGCCGCAGCTGGCCGATGCCGCCGAGGTCTACACCGGCATCACCCGTGTGCCGGGCATCGCCTACCCGGTACTGGTGCCGAACGAACAGGGTTACGACCGCGCCCTGGCGGTGGGAGTGCAGGAAGTGGCGGTGTTCACCGCTGCTTCGGAAACCTTCAACCGCACCAACACCAACGCCGGCATCGATGAGTCGCTGGCGCGCTTCGCGCCGATCCTGGAACGTGCCAAGGCCGACGGGGTCAAGGTGCGTGGCTATGTGTCCACCGTGCTCGGCTGCCCCTACCAGGGCGAGGTCGCGGTGAGCGAGGTGGTCCGCGTCGCCCGCGCGCTGCATGAGATGGGCTGTTACGAAATCTCGCTCGGCGACACCATCGGCGTCGGCACGCCGCGCAAAGCGCGCGCGATGCTCAAGGCCGTCGCCAGCGAGCTGCCGATGGACGCGTTGGCCGTGCATTTCCACGACACCTACGGCCAGGCACTGGCCAACATCGATGCCTGCCTGGAAGAAGGTGTGCGCGTGGTCGACTCGGCCGTCTCCGGTGCCGGCGGCTGCCCGTACGCCAAGGGTGCCAGCGGCAATGTCGCCAGCGAAGATGTGGTCTACATGCTGCACGGCATCGGCATGCGTACCGGCATCGACCTGCCCGCGCTCGCCAGCACCGGGCGCTGGCTGGCCGCACGCCTGGGGCGCGAGACCGGCAGCAAGACCGGCAAGGCTCTGGCGGCGACATGAAACAGGGCGGCCCGCGCAAGGACGCTGCGGTCGGTGATCACCTCACCGCCCACGTCCACGCGCTGGCCGCCCTGGATCGCGCACTGGCACGCTCGCCCGGCGAGCTGCATGGCCTGCTGGAAGAGGTCCAGCAGGCGCTGCAGGAAGCCATGGATGAGCGCCAACTGGCGCTGCGGCGGTACGCCGCCCTGTTCGACGCCGTGCCCGATCCGGTCAGCATCCTGAGCGAAGATGGCGTGGTGCTGGATCTCAACAAGGCGGGGGTGCGCGCGTATGGCCGCCCGCGCGAAGAGATCATCGGCCAACCGATCGAGCTGTTGAACCCGGACCTGCCCAGCGATCATCTGGATCCGGTCTGGGAGGCGTTGCGCCAGGGCGAAACCTACGTCATCGAAGTCACCAACATGCGCGGCGACGGCAGCCGCTTTCCGGTGGAGGTGCATTCGGCCGGGTTCGAGCATCAGGGCGACCACTGCATCGTGGCCGTGGCGCGCGACCTGAGCAGCCGCTGGCAGGCCGAGTCGCGCTATCGACTGCTGATGGAGTCCATCGACAAGGGCGTGATCCTGTTCGACCGCCAGCTGCGGGTGGTTTCCGCCAACCCGGCCGCCCACCGCATCCTCGGTATCGCCGGCAACGGCGGCAGCCTGCAGGCGATGCTGGCGCCGGAGGACTGGATCAGCGTGGACGAGCACGGCCACCCGCTCACCCGCGAACAATGGCCGGCCAGCGTCTCGCTGCAGACCGGGCGCATCGTGCGCAGCACCATCGTCGGCCTGTACCACCGCCCGCGCGGCCGGATGATCTGGATCTCCACCACCAACGTGCCGGTGTACGGCAATGGGCGCGATGCGCCGGACCACGTGTTCGGCCTGTTCAGCGACATCACCGAACTCAAGCGCAACAACACGCTGTTCGACCGCGCGCAGTCGCTGGCGCACATCGGTGGCTGGGAATGGGACCGGGGCCTGCAGCGCCTGTACCTGACCGACGAGGCGACCCGCATCCTGGGCCAGGCGTTGCCGATGCGCGACATGGCCGAGCTGCTGGAATGCCTGCGCGTGGATGACCGCGCGCAGCTGCAGCAGGCACTGCTGGATGTGATCGACAAGCAGGTCTCCTTCGAGCTGGAGCTGCAGGGCCAGCGCAGCGACGGCCACTCGTTCTGGGTGCGGATGATCGGCGAGGCCGAGGCCGGCGATGTCGATGCCGCGCGCATCGCCGGCACCGTGCAGGACATCACCGCGCGCAAACAGGCCGAAGAGACGCTGCGGATCCAGGCGCGCACCGATCCGCTCACCGGGATCATGAACCGCGACGCGGTACTCAACGATCTGGCCACGCGCATGGCCAACCCGACGCACTGCCGGGTTGCGGTGCTGTACATCGATCTGGACCGGTTCAAGATCGTCAACGACCTGCTCGGCCACAATGCCGGCGACGAACTGCTGATCGATGCCACCCGCCGCATCGCCACCGCGATCGGCACCGAAGGATTGCTGGCCCGGTTCGGCGGTGACGAGTTCCTGGTGGTCTGCGATACCCGCGACCAGGCCGACCAGCCCGAGCGGCTCGCCGAAGCGATCACCCGTGCGTTCAGCACCCCGTTCCGCTTCGGCGCCGACGAGTTTCCGGTGACCACCAGCATCGGCATCGCGCGGGCGCCACAGGACGGGTTGCGCCCGCAGCAGCTGATCCAGAACGCCGACATCGCCATGTACGACTGCAAGCGACGCACCCGCAACGGCTGGCAGGTGTTCTCGCCCGAACTGGCCCAGCGCCAGCATGACCGCCTGCAGATCGAAAGCCGCCTGCACCGCGCCCTGGACGATGACGAGTTTCATCTGGTCTACCAGCCGCAGGTCAACCTGCACAGCGGCCAGCTGGTGGCGGCCGAGGCCCTGATCCGCTGGCGCAACACCCAGCTCGGCGAGCTGCGCCCGGACATTTTCATCGCCCATGCCGAAAGCACGGGCGACATCGTCCGGATCGGCCTGTGGGTCCTGCGCGAAGCCTGCCGGCAGGTACGCCAATGGCAGGACGACGGGCTGGGTATCGTGCGGGTGGCGGTCAATGTGTCTTACCGGCAATTCGTCGGCGAAGACCTGGCCCGGCATGTGCGCGCCGTGCTGGATGAATTCCACCTGCCCGGCAGCGCACTGGAACTGGAGTTCACCGAGCGGGTGTTGATCGAGGATGCCCCGGACACCCTGCAGACCTTCGCCCGCCTGCGCGAGATGGGCGTACTGCTCACCATAGACGACTTCGGCGAAGGCTACAGCGCCCTGAACTACCTGCGTCGGCTGCCGATCCATGGGCTCAAACTGAGCCAGCTGTTCGTGGAGGGGGTACCGGGCAACCGCTCGGACGTGGCGGTCTGCGAGGCCGTCTGCGGGATCGCCCGCAGCCTCGGGCTGGGGCTGGTCGCCGAGGGCGTGGAATCGGAAGCGCAGCGCCAGTTCCTGCAGACGTTGGGGGTCTCGGTCGGCCAGGGCTTTCTGTTCGCGCCGGGGCTGGCACCGGATGAGTTCGCCCGCCGCCTGGCCCTGCGCGCAAAGGTCGCGGTGGGCAGTGCACAACGGTGATCGCGGCCGCTTCCGTTAGAATCGGCGGTTCTTGAACCAGCGGGATCGTGCAATGCAGCTGTCTTCTGTCCGCGCCGTCATCACCGGCGGTGTCTCCGGCCTCGGCCTGTCCGTGGCCCAGCACCTGGTCGCCAACGGCGCCAAGGTGGCCCTGTTCGATCTCAATGACGACAAGGGCGCGGCCGCCGTGGCCGAGCTTGGGGAGGCCAACGCGCGCTACTACAGCACCAACGTCAGCGACGAAGCCGCCGTCGCCGCGCAGATCGATGCCGCCTGCGACTTCCTCGGCGGGCTGAACACCGCGATCAACTGCGCCGGCATTCTGGGCGCCGGCCGCGTACTCGGCAAAGAAGCGCCGATGCCGCTGGCCAACTTCCAGGGCACGGTGATGGTCAACCTGGTCGGCAGCTTCAACGTCGCCAAGGCCGCCGCCAACCGCATGCAGCACAACACCCCGGGCGAGGACGGCGAGCGCGGCGTGATCATCAACACCGCCAGCGTGGCGGCCTACGAAGGCCAGATCGGCCAGGCTGCCTATGCCGCCTCCAAGGGCGGCGTGGTCAGCATGACCCTGCCGATGGCCCGCGAGCTGTCGCGCTTCGGCATCCGCGTGATGACCATCGCCCCGGGCATCTTCTGGACCCCGATGGTCGATGGCATGCCGCCGGCCGTGCAGGAATCGCTGGCCGCCTCGATCCCGTTCCCGCCCCGCCTGGGCAAGCCGGAGGATTTCGCCGGCCTGGTCGCCTATATCCTGGGCAACACCTATCTCAACGGCGAGACCATCCGCCTTGACGGCGCCGTGCGTCTGGCGCCGAAGTAAGCGAGCACGCAACCCGCTGGGTGCCCGGTTCCGGCACCCGCCACCTCCACGAACCGACCTTCATTCCCATGAAAGCCAGCGACATCAAGAAAGGCAACGTCGTCGAATTCAACAACGGCGTCTACCAGATCCGCGACATCGAACGCAGCTCCCCGCAGGGCCGCGGCGGCAATGTCCGCTTCCGTTTCATCATGTACAGCGTGCCCGGCGGCAACAAGCTCGATTCCAGCTTCGATGCCGACGACAACCTGCCCGAAGTCGAGCTGCTGCGCCGCCAGGCGACCTACTCGTACATGGACGGCGACGCCTTCGTCTTCCTCGATGACGAGGACTACACCCCGTACATGGTCGATGCGGACGTGCTCGGCGACGACGCCGGCTACATCACCGACGGCCTGACCGGCATCTATGTGCAGGTGATCGACGAGACCCCGGTGGGCGTGCAGCTGCCGACCAGCGTGGTGCTGGAAGTGGTCGAAACCCCGCCGGAACTCAAGGGCGGCACCGCCACCAAGCGCCCGAAGCCGGCCAAGCTCAGCACCGGCATCGAGATCATGGTGCCGGAGTACATCGCCAACGGCGAACGCGTGCTGGTCAACACCACCACCGGTGAATTCGCCGGCCGTGCCGACTAAGCGGTCCGTACTGATCGTCCTGCTCCTGCTGCTCGCGGCGTGCTCGCCGCGGGCAGTGGAGAGTGAGACGCTGGATGCGCCGGCTCCGGACGCGATCTCCGACAGCAGCAACGGCAATGCCCGCTGCGAAGTGCCAGCGCAGGTGTTCGTGGCCGAGGACATCCGCATGTACTGCGCGATGCCCGGCGACGTGCAGGCCTTCCTGACGCGCGAAAGCGCCTGCCAGCACTTCGCTGGCGAAGAAGCGTACGACGAGGACCGCGCCCGCGAATTGGCCTACGCGATCCACGAGAGCTGCGACGACCGTGCCCGCCTCTTCAATCAACTCCTGCAGCGCCATGCCGACAACTGCCTGGTGCACACTGAGCTGATGCTGCTGGGCACCCGCAATGAACTCGTGCTTGATGTCGACAGCCGGGCGCTGCCCAACCCCTGCCCGCGCGGCATGTAACGGTTCACCGGACGCGCACGCGCGCATCCGGTGTCTTCAACTGGATCAGGGCTTGGCCGCCAACGATGGCGCGCCGGCGAAATCACCACAGCCGTGGTACTGGCGCGCGCCGACCGTGAGCATGGCCGTGGCACCGAAGGCCTGCCCACTCATGTCGTCCTGGCACACCGTGCGCTGGAAGGTCAGTTTGACCGGCGTGCCGTCGGCAGCCGTACCGGACCAGCCGTCACGGCCCTGCGTGGGGCTGGCAATCTCGAGCTTGCGCTCGCCGTAGTCCATCTCGATGTGCAGCGCCGGCGTAGCGCCCGCCGCCACCTGGGCCAGCCAGCCCGGCTCATTGCCGGTCGCGCGGAACCCGCCCGCCGCATCGGCATCCGCTGCGTCAGCCGTGGCGTTGGCCGGCGGTGCTTGGCCGCCCTGCTCGCCGGTGCCGGTGCAGGTACGGTCCGGCTCGCCACTGAGGATCAGGCTGCCTTCGGTGGTGCCCTTGGTCCAGAATTCGTTGCCCTGCCCATCGCCATACTTGGCGCCGGACGCTGCAGGCTGCGAGGACATCGGGAAGGTGCGGTCACCCACCACCACCGTTGCCGAATCCTGACCACGATAGGTGGCATGCACTTCCAGCTCGCCACAGCGGAACGCATACGCGCGCTCTTCAGCAGTGGAAGCATCGATCGGCGGGGGGGCTTCACTGCCATCGGCGGCGGGGCTGCTCTGACTGGCCGGCTGGCAGGCGGCGAGTGCGCCGGTAATGGCCAGGCTCAACAACCAGGGAGATGCGCGCATGAGGGACTCCTTGCGATAACGTCAACAACACTTGATCGTACCTGCCGCGACGTGAGAGCAGGTGAAGCAACGCTGACCTTCCGGGCATCGCTGAACACGCGGTTCAGTGCGGTGCGACCCGTCCTTCGTCCTCTCGCGCCAGCGCACGCATGCGCGCACCCAGCCGTGCCAGGTTGCTGTCGATCAGGGCCAGTTCGCGTTGCTGTGCCTGTGGCAGGCGGTGTTTGAGCTGCTGCTGCAGCGCCTTCCAGGCCGGTACGCCCTGGGCACTGAGCCGCGCCGCCGCCGCGCGGGCCTGCACCCGCTCGTCCGCCGAAGGCAGCCCGTAGCCGTCCCCCTGCACAAGCGCGGCCGGACTGATCAGCTGGCCGGTGTCTTCCAGCAATGCGCGCAGCGCGTCGCGCGCCCTGCCATCGGCGTTGCCCGGATCGCCCAGCAGCCGTTTCAGCACGTCGCGCGCGCGCAGTTCCTCGCGACGCAGGGCAGCCTGTTCCAGCAACAGCAGGGCGGCCGTGGCGCGCAGATCCCCCTGCTCTACCCAGCGTGCACGCTCGCTGGCCGGCTGCCGCAACCAGTGGCCGACGTCTGCCGTGCCCAGCGGCAGCTGCTGGCGCGCCGCATCGAACAACTGCTGGTAGTGATCTTCGGCGGAGGCGAAGTAGTAACCCTGCCGCGTTGCCTGCTCACGATCCGCCAGCACGCTGGCGTCGGCCACGCCCTGGCGCTCCAGGCGGGTCAGCAGCCCGCGCGGCGTGATCCGGTTCAACCCGGGCGATGCCAGACGTGGCACGCCTTCCTGCAGCAGCTTGCCGGTCTCTACCGCGCAGTTGTTGCTGACGAACAGATAGCGGCCGTCATAGCTCCAGTGCACCTGCGCGACACGCTCCAGCAGGCTGGCGATGTCCTGCGCATCCAACGCCAGCGGGACCGACGAGAGCCCCCGCAGTTCCACCTGGGTGTATTCGTTGATGACCTGGTTGAGCGGCAGCACGAACAGGCGCGAAGGATAGGCGCCGGTCAGCCCGCGCCAGCTGGAGATCTGTACATCGCCGACGAAGGCGCGATAGGACAGCACGCGGTGATGGGAAAGATCCATCCGGCACGCCGGCCCACGCGGCCGGCCCGGCGCGCAGATCACCAGGCGCAGCATGCTGTGGCCCCAGCGGCTCATCAGCTGGTCATTGCCTTCGGCGAGCAGGTAGTCCACCGCGTAGATCCGGGCCGGATCCAGTTCGAGCAGGGTCGCGGCGCCCGCGTCTTCTTCAGCCTGCATCAACGGCAGACGGCTGTCGCATCTCACGGCCTGGTCGTTCGGCCCGAGGTGCGCGGCAAACCACGCGGCGACGGCCGGACGGCGGCAGGCGTAATCCGGATCGAGCAGCAGGTGCTCGGCGTTGACGGCCAGGAACTCGGCCGGACGCGTGCGTTCGTAATCGTCCGGACTGCGCCCGCTGAAGGCGTTCGCCGTGCGGCCGAGCTTCCACGGGCGTCGCTGCCAGCCGGCCAGATCGCGCAGACGCGCATCGCGCGACCAGCCACCCTGCGGCGAACGGTCCAGCACGTGGGTCAGCTCATGGATCAGCGCCGCTTCGAGCGGGCGCGGCAGCGGCTCATCATCCTGCACGGTGTCCAGCAACGCGCGCTGCAGGGTGATGCTGCCGTTGCGGGCACGGCCATGCACGTGCGCGGGCAACGTGTCCGACCAGCGCACCTGCACCGGCTGCTGGAAGCGTGCCTGCCACTGCGGCGGCATGCGCATCCGCACCTGCTGAAGCGCACGCTCGGCGGCCACGATCTGCGCGGCGCTCAATCCCTGCGGCTGCAGCTCCAGCTGCAGCGCCGCCTGTGCGAACGGCGCGGCGAGCCACGCGATCAGGACCGCCCAACGCCAGCGGCGGACCTGACCACGCGTTCGCATCAGCGGGCCAGCAGGGTCCTGGCCAGCACCATGTCGCTGGCCTGCTGCTGCGCAACGCTCTGCTCGCGCAGGTGCAGCAGCGCTGCCTCCAGGCGTGCACCGCGGATCGCACCGTCGCTGGCCACGAAGGCCGCGGCGTCATCGCGCGCATCGAGCACGATCTTGTCATCGCCCGAGCTGGACGAGCCGGCCGAGGACGCACCGGACGCGGAGCCGGCAGAGCTGCCGGCGAAACTGGAGGCCATCGCCGACAACGGCAGGGCGAGCACGGCAAGAAGCAGGATCGGACGCATCATCGGGGTGTCGTTCGCGGTGGAAAGCACAGAGCGTATAGGCTGCGTGAAATCCTGTCTTGCCTCAGAGGTCAAAGACCTTGCCGGGATTCAGCAGCGCTTGGGGATCAAACGCACGTTTGACCGCCTTCATCAGTGCGATTTCCGGCGCGCTGCGGGTGCTGCCCAGGTAGCCCTTTTTGACCAGGCCGATCCCGTGTTCGGCCGAGATGCTGCCGTCAAAGCGGGCCAGCACTCCGGCGAGCAGCTTGGTGACGTGCTCGCATTGGGTCAGGAACTCCGCATCGGCGGTCTCGTCCGGCTTGAGCACGTTGATGTGCAGGTTGCCATCGCCGATGTGCCCGAACCAGACCACCTCGAACTGCGGGTACGCCTGCCCGATCAGCGCCTGGGTTTCGGCGAGGAAGGCCGGCATCGCCGAGATCCGCACCGAGACATCGTTCTTGTAGGGCGTGTAGCGCGCCACCGCTTCGGTGATGCCCTCGCGCAGCCGCCACAGCTGCGCGGCCTGGGCATCGCTCTGGCTGACCACGCCATCGCTGACCCAGCCGTGCTCCATGCAGTGTTCGAACGCGGCCATCGCGGCGGCTTCCTGCGCCTCGTCGCCGGCAGCGAATTCAGTGACCACGTAATACGGATGGACCTCGTCGAATGGTGCCTGCGCGCCATGCGCCAGCACGTGCTCGAGCGCGCGGTCGGTGAAGAACTCGAAGGCCTGGAGCTGCAGCCGCTCACGGAAGGCCGCAAACACCTGCATCAACACCTCGAACGAGGGCAGCGCCAGCAGCATCACATTGCTGGCCGGCGGCGGATCGGTGAGCTTCAAGGTGGCTTCGACGATCACGCCGAGCGTGCCTTCCGAGCCGATCAGCAGCTGGCGGAAGTCATAGCCGCTGGAATTCTTGATCAGGCCCTTGTTGAGCTCGACCAGCTCACCGGCCATCGTGACCACCTTCAGGCCGGCGATCCACTCGCGGGTATTGCCGTACCGGATCACGCGGATGCCACCGGCATTGGTGGCGATGTTGCCGCCGATCGAGCACGAACCGCGCGCGGCGAAATCCACCGGATAGATCAGGCCGTGTTCGAGTGCAGTGTTGTGCACCGCTTCCAGCGCCATACCGGCCTGTACGGTCAGCGTGCGGTCCACCGCATCGAAGGCCAGCGGCTTGTTCATCCGCTCCAGGCTGAGCACCAGTTCGCCGTGTGCTGCCACCGCGCCACCGGACAGGCCGGTGCGGCCGCCGGAGGGCACCACGGCCACGTGCTGGGCACTGGCCCAGCACAGGATCGCCTGCACCTCCTCCACTGTGCCCGGCAGGGCGATCGCCAGCGGCGCCGGGGTCCAGCGCCGGGTCCAATCGCGGCCGTAGTGCTCCAGATCGGCCGGATCGGTCTTCAGGCGCAGGCCGGGGCAAGCGTGCAACAGCGAATCAAGGCGCGGATCGGTCATGGGACGTCTGGCGGTGCCGGGGGAGCCCGCAAGCCTGCCAGCCGCTACCGGCCGCGTCCAGTAGCAGGCGCGCCTGTGACGGCCACACGCACCCACGAAAATAGGTGCATCTGAAACCGTTCGGACGTTGATTGGCGCACCGCACCATCGCCGCCCGCTTCTGGCATAGTTGGGGGCTCCACCGCCACACGTCGCACGCCGCCCATGTCGCCGAAAAAGACCTCGTTCCCGAAGCAGGATATCCGCGTACTGTTGCTCGAGGGGGTCAGCCAGACCGCGATCGACGTGTTCACCGCAGCCGGCTATTCGCAGATCGAACTGCACAGCAAGGCGCTGCCCGAAGACGAACTGAAGGCCCGCATCGCCGAGGCCCACATCGTCGGCATCCGCTCGCGCACGCAGCTCAGCGCGGAGGTGCTGGCCAACGCCAAGCGCCTGATGGCGGTCGGCTGCTTCTGCATCGGCACCAACCAGGTCGACCTGGAGGCAGCGGAACTGGCCGGCATCCCGGTGTTCAACGCGCCCTACTCCAACACCCGCAGCGTGGCCGAGCTGGTGATCGCCGAAGCGATCATGCTGACCCGCGGCATCCCGCAGAAGAACGCCGAATGCCATCGCGGCGGCTGGTCCAAGTCGGCCGCCGGCAGCCATGAGGTGCGCGGCAAGACGCTGGGCATCATCGGTTATGGCCACATCGGCACCCAGGTCGGCGTGATGGCCGAAGCGATGGGCATGCAGGTGATCTTCCACGATGTGGAAACCAAGCTGTCACTGGGCAATGCCCGCGCGGCGATCAGCCTGGATGACCTGCTGGCGCGCGCCGACATCGTGACCGTGCATGTGCCGGAAACCCCGGCCACGCAGTGGATGATCGGTGCCGATGAACTGGCGCGGATGCGCCCCGGCGCGCACCTGATCAACGCCGCGCGCGGCACCGTGGTCGACATCGACGCACTGGATGCGGCGCTGCGCTCGGGCCACCTCGGTGGTGCGGCGCTGGATGTGTTCCCGGTCGAGCCCAAGGGCAACGGCGATGCGTTCGTGTCACCGCTGACCACGCACGACAACGTGATCCTGACCCCGCACGTGGGCGGCAGCACACTGGAAGCACAGGACAACATCGGTGTGGAAGTGGCGGCCAAACTGGTGCGCTACAGCGACAACGGCAGCACCCTGTCGGCGGTCAACTTCCCGGAAGTGACGCTGCCCGAGCACGCCGAGAGCCTGCGCCTGCTGCACATCCACCAGAACGTGCCGGGCGTACTCTCCAAGGTCAACGAGATCTTCTCGCGCCACAACGTCAACATCGACGGCCAGTTCCTGCGTACCGACGCCAAGGTCGGCTACGTGGTGATCGACATCACCGCCAGCGAAGCCCAGGCCGGCGCCGTGCGCGACGAACTGGCCGCCATCCCGGGCACGCTGCGCACCCGCGTTCTTTATTAACAGGGACGGGGGTGATTAATAACTACCCCCGTCCCTGTTAAATCAGTCCCTGTTAAATCACCGCGCCATCCAGCGCTTGGCCATGCGCGGCAGCGAATCATCCCCATCGGGGGTCTCGATCGCCGCATTGGCCACGTCACGGATATCGCGCCAGGCCAACGCCAGTGACTCTTCGCTGATCGCGAACTGCTCACTGCCCAGCGCCCGCACCACGTAGCGGGCGTCGTAGTGCCAATGGCCTGGCACGTCCGTGCGTTCGGGGATCCAGTGCTTGTCGATGTCGAACAGTTCGCCATCTTCCAGCACCAGTGCGGTCAGCCCGGATTCCTCCTCGGCCTCCTTCAGCGCCACCTGGGCCAGATCGCGCTCGCCATCAGCGTGCCCGCCCAGCTGCAGCCAGCGGTCCAGCTTGCGGTGGTGGGTCAGCAGCACGCGCTGCCCATCGGCACTGACCAGCCACGCGCTGCCGGTGAAGTGCCCGGCCAGGCGCTCGCGCAGGAACGGGTTCTCAGGATCGTCCAGCACTGTGCTGAATTCGTCAGCCAATGCCGCGTGCTCCGGATGTCGGCGGGCGTAATTGTCAAGCTGACTGCGCAGGGCGGCGTCAGGAATGGCAACGGATTCGGGGTTCAGCGACATGGCAGGTGCAGGCATCGTGCGGATTTGGCCGATTATCGCTCGGCCATGCTGCATTTGTGCTTGTACAGCGGCTTCAGCTTTGGCTAAGGTACAGCGGGCCCCGCAACGCTGGGGCGCCCAGTCGCCATCAGGGCGTGCGGCAATGTACCGCGCGCCTCACCTTTGTTCATTTTAGGGAAGCACTGCATGCTGAAGTCTCTGTTGAGGGTCAAGCCGGTCGAACCGGCCGGCCACGTCGATGCCGGCGAACCCATCGAAGGCAGCCTGGACGGCGAAGTCACGCTGAAACGGACCCTCACCGCCAAACATCTCATCCTGCTCGGCATTGGTGCGGTGATTGGTGCAGGCATCTTCGTGCTGACCGGCCAGGCGGCGGCCAACCATGCCGGTCCGGCCGTCATGCTCTCGTTCGTGTTCGCCGGCTTCGCCTGCGCACTGGCGGGCCTGTGCTACGCAGAATTCGCGGCGATGATGCCGGTCTCCGGCAGCGCCTACTCCTACTCCTACGCCACCCTCGGCGAAGGCATGGCCTGGTTCATCGGCTGGTGCCTGGTGCTGGAGTACCTGTTCGCCTCGGCCTCGGTCGCGGTCGGTTGGTCGGCGTACCTGATCAGCTTCATCACCACGACACTGAACATGCCATTCCCCGATGCGCTCAGCGCTGCGCCCATCGCCTGGACCGGCCATGAGTTCATCTCCTCCGGCAAGCTGTTCAACCTGCCGGCGGTACTGATCGTGGCGGCCGTCTCCGGCCTGCTGTACGTCGGCGTGACCCAGTCGGCCTTCGTCAACGCGATCATCGTCGCGATCAAGGTCACCGTGATCTGCCTGTTCATCGGTTTCGGCGCGGCGCACCTGGATACGGCCAACTGGACCCCCTTCATTCCGGAGAACACCGGCGTGCCGGGTGAGTTCGGCTGGAGCGGCGTGTTCCGTGCGGCAACCATCGTGTTCTTCGCCTATATCGGCTTCGATGCGGTCTCCACCGCCGCCGGCGAAACCAAGGACCCGCAGCGCAACATGCCGATCGGCCTGCTCGGCTCGCTGGCCGTGTGCACCATCGTCTACATCATCGTCTGCGCCGTGCTGACCGGCATGATGCCGTATCACCTGCTGGGCACGGACAAGCCCGTCGCGACCGCGCTGGAGCCCTACCCGACCCTGTCCTGGCTGAAGACCGCCGTGGAAATCGGTGCGATCGCCGGCCTCTCCTCGGTGGTCCTGGTGATGATGATGGGCCAGACCCGCATCGCCTACACGATCTCCCGTGACGGCCTGCTGCCGAAGATCTTCGGCAAGGTGCACAAGCGCTTCCGTACCCCGTACTGGAGCACCATCGTTGTCGGCGCCATTGCCGCCACCCTGGCCGGTACCGTGCCGCTGAACGTGCTCGGCGAGCTGGTCTCGATGGGCACCCTGCTGGCCTTCGCCACCGTCTGCATCGGCGTGCTGATCCTGCGCTACACACGGCCGGAGCTGGAACGCCCGTTCCGCGTACCGATGGTATGGGTCATCTGCCCGCTGGGCGCCCTGGCCTGCCTGTTCCTGTTCTACCAGGCGTTCGTGGTGCATTGGCACCTGTTCGTGGCCTGGACCCTGCTGGGTCTGTGCATCTACTTCGGCTACGGCATCCGCCACAGCAAGCTGAACAAGAAGAACGCCTGAGTGCTGCCGGGCCGGCCCAGTGCCGGCCCGGTCGTTTGATACGTCGCGCCTGAGAAGACATCCAAACCATGTTCAAGCAACTGTGGGCCACCAAGCATCCGCACGCCGCCCATGAAGACGCCAACGGCCTGAGCCTGCGCCGTACCCTCGGCCCCTGGGGCCTGACCGCACTGGGCATCGGCGCGGTGATCGGCGGCGGCATCTTCGTGATCACCGGCCAGGCCGCCGCCAACCACGCCGGCCCGGCGATCATGCTGTCCTTCGTGCTGGCCGCGATCTGCTGCGCGTTCTGCGCGATGGCCTACGCCGAATTCGCGGCGATGGTGCCGGTCTCCGGCAGTGCCTACACCTATACCTATGCCACCTTCGGCGAGCTCTCGGCCTGGTTCATCGGCTGGATGCTGGTGCTGGAATATGGCGTCTCCGCCTCGGCCGTGGCGGTCAGCTGGACCGGCTATTTCCTGAGCCTGCTCAGCCATTTCGACATCCATCTCCCGGCCGCGCTGGTCAGTGCGCCACTGGATGGCCAACTGCGCCCGACCGGCGCCATCGCCAACATCCCCGCCGCGGTGCTGGTGCTGCTGCTGACCTGGCTGTGCTACGTGGGCATCAGCAAGTCCTCGGCCATGAACATGGCGATGGTGGTGCTCAAGACCGCGTTGATCGTGCTGGTGATCGTGGTGGGCTGGAAGTACGTGGATCCGGCCAATTGGACCCCGTTCATTCCGGAAAACGAAGGCCCGGGCAAGTACGGCTTCGATGGCGTGCTGCGCGGCGCGGCGATGGTGTTCTTCGCCTATATCGGTTTCGAGGCGGTGTCGGTGGCCGCGCAGGAATCGCACAAACCGCAGCGCGACATGCCGATCGGCATGCTGCTCTCGCTGGTGATCTGCACCGTGCTGTACATCGCCATGGCGGCGGTGATGACCGGGCTGGTGCCGTACCAGCTGCTGGGCACGGATGAGCCGGTGGTGACCGCCGTGGCGGCGCATCCGCAGCTGGGCTGGTTGCGCGTGGTCGTGGAGATCGGCGCGCTGATCGGGCTGTCCTCGGTGGTGCTGGTGATGGTGATCGCGCAGCCGCGCATCTTCATGATCATGGGCCGCGACGGGCTGCTGCCGCCGCTGTTCACCAAGATCCATCCCAAGTACCGCACCCCGCACATCAATACCGTGATCACCGGCATCGGCATCGCGCTGCTGGCGGCGGTGTTCCCGCTCGATGTCCTCGGTGAGCTGACCTCGATGGGCACGCTGATCGCGTTTGCGGCAGTCTGCGCGGGCGTGCTGATCCTGCGCCGTACCCAACCGGACCTGCCGCGTCCATTCCGGATGCCGATGGCGTGGCTGATCTGCAGCCTGGGTGTGCTCAGCTGTATCGCGCTGCTGACGGCGATGACGGCCCACAACTGGATGCTGATGGGCTTCTGGACGCTGGGCGGTTTCGCGATCTACTTCTGTTATGGGTATCGCCATAGCCGCTTGCGCGGGAAGTAAGGTCTGCGTCTCAGATCAAGAGCAGAAGACTCGGCTCTGCTGTTGCGGTCGGTTTGGCGGGGTGATGTGGGTTCGCGGGGGGCGCCGTGAACCCCACCCCGTCCGGCCCAGTCGACAAACCTGCTTTTAGCGTTTGACCTAGCTAAAATGACCGGCATGAGCACCCCCACCTTCCCGTACGACACCGCGCGCCTGAGCGAGCTGGCCCAGCTGCTGATCGACAACGTCCGCGAGCTGGCCCACGCCGGCTGGACCCCGGCCACCAGCAGCAACTTCTCCCACCGCCTGGATGACCGCCACGCGGCGATCACCGTGTCCGGCAAGGACAAGGGCCGGCTGGTGGAGGACGACATCATGGTGGTGGATTTCGACGGCCAGGCCGTCGGCCGCCCGCTGCGCCCGTCCGCCGAGACGCTGCTGCACACCCAGCTGTACCGCCGGTTCCCGGAGATCGGCTGCGTGCTGCACACCCATTCGCCGGTGCAGACCATCGCCTCGCGCCTGTATGCGCCGCAGGGCCACATCCGCCTGGAGGGCTACGAGCTGCTCAAGGCCTTCCACGGCAACAGCACGCACGAGATGGCGGTCGACGTGCCGGTGTTCGCCAATACCCAGGACATGGACGTGCTCTCGGCACAGGTCGATGCCCTGCTCGACACCCAGCCGCTGTGGGGCTATCTGATCGACGGCCACGGCCTGTACGCCTGGGGCCGCACCATGGCCGAGGCGCGCCGCCACATGGAAGCCTTCGAGTTCCTGCTCCACTGTGAGCTGGAACTGCGCAAGCTGCGCGGTTGATCGCGCTCAGATTCCTGAAGAGAATCTGTATTCCGCGCATCGGCATCAGTGCGTCGCCCCCACCCCGACGCCGCACTGGTACCCTTTCCTTCCCCTCTTCGCCTCGATGCCGCCGCCATGAGCCGACTCCGTATCTTTGATGACACCGCCCCGGATGTCCCGCTGTTCGACAGCCGGGATGGCGAGGCAATCGCCGCCGAGCTGAAGCCGATCGGCGTCACGTTCGAGCGCTGGCAGGCGGCCCACGAGGTCGCGCCGGGCGCCAGCCAGGACGAGGTCTTCGCCGCCTACAAGGTCGATATCGACCGTCTGGTCGCCACGCACGGCTTCAAAAGCGTGGACGTCGCCTCGATCGCGCCGGACAACCCGAACCGCGCCGAGCTGCGCAGGAAGTTCCTGGACGAGCACTTCCACAAGGAAGACGAGGTCCGCTTCTTCGTCGCCGGGTCGGGCCTGTTCACCCTGCATGTGGACGGCAAGGTCTACGAGATCGAGTGCGTCAAGAACGATCTGATCGCCGTGCCCGATGGCATCACCCATTGGTTCGACATGGGCGAGGAACCGAGTTTCGTGGCGATCCGCTTCTTCACCGAGCCGGACGGCTGGGTCGGCCATTTCACCGGCAGCGACATCGCCCAGACCTTCCCGCGTTACCACCCCGCACAGCACCAGGCCGACTGATCCATGCCGCAACCGACCGTCATCCTCACCGATATCGAGGGCACCACCAGCAGCATTTCGTTCGTCAAGAACGTGCTGTTCCCGTATGCGCGCAAGGCGCTGCCGGCGTTCGTCGCCGCCCATGGCCAGGAGCCGCAGGTGCGCCGCTGGCTGGACGCGGTGGCGGTGGAGATCGGTGGCGCCTGCCAGGACAGCCTGATCGTGGAGACGCTGCAGGGCTGGATCGACCAGGACCGCAAGCACACCGCGCTCAAGGCGCTGCAGGGCATGATCTGGGAAGCCGGCTACCGCAACGGCGATTACAAGGCGCACTTCTATCCGGAAGTGGCCGCCGTACTGAAGGGCTGGCATGCCGAGGGCAAGCCGCTGTACGTGTATTCCTCCGGCTCGGTGCCGTCGCAGAAGCTGTTCTTCGGCTTCAGCGAAGCCGGTGACCTGACCGGGCTGATCTCGGGCTGGTTCGACACCGAAGTCGGCGGCAAGCGTGAGGCCGACAGCTACCGCCATATCGTTGAGGCGATCGGCGTGCCGGCCGCGCAGATTCTGTTCCTGTCGGATGTGGTCGAAGAGCTGGACGCGGCCCGCGAGGCCGGCCTGCAGACCCGTCTGCTGGATCGTCTTGAAGATTACCCGCTGCCGCGCAGCGGTGAGGCCACCCACGGCCACGACCGCGTCGAGAACTTCCAGCAGATCACGCTGTAACCGGTGGATCCACGCCACGCGTGGATCCTTTCCGCTCGTGATTCAAGGTAGATCCACACCATGCGTGGATGCCTTTCGCGCGATTCCGGTACCACGCCAGCCACGCATGGCGTGGCCCTACCTCCGGATATCTGCCAAGGACTGCAGGCGCATCGCGCTGCGCAGCGTCGCCAGATCCGCGGCCGACGTGAGCCGGATCGTCACCGTTTCACCCGGCACCAGGTCCAGCGCATTGTCTTCCAACGCGACGTCCCGCCCATCGAAGTCGATCCACAGCGCCCGCACCAGCGTCGGCGAGCGCAGCGTCAGCAGGTAGCCGTCGCCGTCGGTGCGCAGCTCACTTTCGATCTTCGCCGCTGACAGCGCCAGCGCTTTGGCCGGTACGAAGTACACCACCTGCTGCGACAACAGCGTCGCACCATCGAACAACTCCACCACCGCCACGGTCCGCGCAGGATCAGCGCCTTTTAACAGGTCGGCATCGGCAAATCGCCCTACCTCCAACGCTGACAGCGGTGGCACTGCCACGGTGTGCCGTTGCTCGCTGCGCTGGGTGCCATCGAGGTCGATCACCCGCACCCGCCACGTGGCCTGCAGGCCCTGCTGACGATCATTGAGCAGGCTCACCCGGGTCACCCCTTCATCGCGCAGTGCCGCCACCGCGTGGTCGGCGAAGAAGCGCTTGGCGTGGAAATGCAGCGCTTTCCAGCGCCCGGCGTAATCAATGCTCGACCACGACGCCCCCGGCCATACATCGTTGAGCTGCCAGTACAACGAGCCCATCGTGTACGGCCGCGAGGCCCGGTGATGCAGGGCAGCGAGCTGGATGCCATCGGCCTGCATCACCTGGCTCAGGTAGACGAACGTGGGGAAGTCACGCGGCGTGCCGTACTCCTCCTCGATGTACTTGAGCAGGCGCTGGTTGCCCTCGCCCGCCATGAACTTCTGGTGCGCGCGCACCGTCGGGCTGTCCACGTGCTGCTCGGCGGCGGGAATGATGCCGCCCAGCGTGCGCAGCACCGGCCAGGCCTGCAGGCCGTATTCGGACATGAAGCGCGGCGTCTCGCGCAGGTAGGCGGTCACCGGCAGCGCTGGATTACCCCACACCTGCCAGTAGTGCTTGTCGCCGCGGGTGGAATCGTTGGCCTTCTCATCGAGGTCATTGCTCGGCGAGCTCGACCAGTACGGCACGCCCAGCCCTTCCTCGGCCACCACCTGGCGCAGGTCGTTGCCGAACAGGTCCACATACCCCTGCCAGACCTTCGCCGCGAAGGCAGGATCGGCAGCGGTCAGGTCACGCCCGTGGCCCCAGTCCTTCCACGCGGTCTCTTCCTCGTTGTTGCCACACCACAGCACCACGCTGGGGTGATGGCGCAGGCGGCGCACATTGTCCCGCGCCTCTTCGACCACGTTCCCGCGGAATACCGGATCGTACCCGGGCTGCATGCCGCCACCGAACATGAAGTCCTGCCAGACCAGCAGCCCGAGTTCGTCGGCAATATCGAAGAACACATCGTCTTCGTAATAGCCACCGCCCCAGTTGCGCAGCATGTTCATGTTGGCATCGCGCGCTGCGGTCAGCTCGCGACGGATCCGCGCCGCGTCCACACGCGCCGGGAACATGTCGAACGGAATGACGTTGGCACCCTTGGCGAAGATCGGCACGCCGTTGATCACGAACGCGAAGCCCTGCCCGCCATTGCGGTCCACTTCGCGGCGCAGCTCGACGGTGCGCAGGCCGGTGCGTTGCTCGATCTTCGTCGCACCAGACGTATCAGGGGCCAACGTGGCGCGCACGGTATAGCGCGCCTGCTCGCCCTGCCCGGCCGGCCACCAGCGGCGCGGCTGGTGCAGCGCCACCGGCACCACGATGCGGTTGTCACCGGCCTGGAGCATCGCCTTGCGGTCGATGCGCGCCACGCGCCTGCCGTCCGGGTCCAGCACCTCGATCCGCACCGCAGCGCTGCCGACCGCCGCACTCTCGATCTCAACGGCAATCTCCAGATCCGCCCGGGTCGCATCCAGCGCACGGGTCTGCACCACCAGCGCGGTCAGCCGCTGTGCGTCCCAGCTCTCCAGCCTTACCGGCCGCCAGATGCCGGCCGTCACGTACCGCGGGCCCCAATCCCAGCCGAAGTGATAGCCCGGCTTGCGCACGAAATTGCCGACCATCGCGTCGTTGGGCTCATCGCCATAGGGCGAGGGGTAGTTGCCGGCGATCTTGTGCGGCATCGCCTGCACGTCCGGCAGCAGGGTGCGGATCGGCGAACGCAGCACGATCCGGAGTTCATTGCCGTGGGGCCGCAACCGGCCGTCCACCCGCGCACGCCAGGTGCGGTGGCTGTTGTCGGCCTGCAGCAGGGACTGGCCGTTGAGCGTGACGGTGGCGAACGTGTCCAGCCCTTCGAACACCAGCTCGGCATGCGCGCGCGCCAGCGTGGCCGCGTCCACATCGAACCGTGCGCGGTATTCCCAGTCAGCCAGGCCGATCCACTGCAGACCGGCTTCTGGTGCGCCCACGTAGGGATCGGCAATCAGCCCCTGCGTCAGCAGATCGGTATGCACCGCGCCGGGCACCTGTGCGGCACGCCACTGCGCCAGCTGCGGGTGGGCAGGAAGCTGGGCATCGCCAGGCATCAGGCGGAATGACCACTCGCCCGCCAGCGGGGCGGCTGCCACGGGCAGTGCCCATGCTGCCAGCAGGACCAGCAACAGCCAGCAGGCCGGTGCAACGACATGGAGACGGCTGTGCGCGCGCATGGGGACCTGCCTGGCTGCGGGAGCAGCCGACCAACGGTCGGCTCCACCGGGATATTGGGGCAGCCGACCGACGGTCGGCTCTACCGGATTCAACGCACGACGTTGAGCACTTCGTAGCAGGCGCCCATGGTGTGGTAATCGGTCTTGCCGGCCGGGCTCTTTTCATCGCTGTACTTGCGGTTGTCCGCATCCAGGATGCGGAACCACGCGCCGTACTGGTGATCGACCATATGCGCCCACGCATACGCCCACAGGCGGTCGTACCAGTCCCAGTACACGGCATCGCCGGTGCGCTTGGCCAGCAGTGCGGCGGTCGCCAGTGACTCGGCCTGCACCCAGAAATACTTGTCGTCATCGCAGACGCTGCCATCCGGCGCGAAGCCGTAGTACAGCCCGCCACGGTCGGCGTCCCAGCTGCGCGCAACGGCCACATCGAACAGATGCCGCGCGGTCGGCACCAGCCAGTCGGCCTGCACGTGGCGGTCCAGGATCAGCAGCAGCTTGGCCCACTCGGTCTGATGCCCTGGCTGGAAGCCCCAAGGGCGGAACAGGTGCTTGGGGTTGTCGCGGTTGTAGTCCCAGTCGATCTGCCAGTGGGTGTCGTAGTGCTCCCACACCAGGCCATCGCCCTGCGCGGCCTGGCGGCGGGTCATGTGGTCGGCCAGCAGCAGCGCACGATCAAGATAGCGCTGCTCGCCACTGGCCTCGAACGCGGCCAGCATCGCCTCGCACATGTGCATGTTGGCGTTCTGGCCGCGGTAGTCGCTGAAGGTCCAGTCGGCATCGGCTTCGTCCTTGTACAGGCCGAACGCCGGTTCCCAGAAGCGCGTTTCCAGCAGCTGCCAGGTCTCGTCCATCCACGAACGCGCCTCGGCAATGCCAGCTTTCAGCGCGCAGCTGTAGGCCAGCAGCACGAACGCGACGCCATAGCAGTGGTTGGTTGCATCTTCGACCACACCGTCACGCAGGGTCCAGGCGTAGCCGCCGGTGGCCGGGTTGCGATGCACGTCGCGCAGGTAACGCACGCCGTGTTCGACCGCCGCCAGATCCTCGGACTTGCCGAACTCGCGGTAGGCCATCGCGTGGTTGAACACGAAACGCGTGCTGCTGACCAGATGACGGTGGCTGGCGTCGTACACGCTGCCATCGTCACGGTAGTAATGGAAGAAGCCGCCCTTGAGGTCGATTTCATGCGGCTGATAGAACGCCATCGTCCGCGCGATATGGGCGCGCAGGAAATCCGGCGAACGGAAATCGGGCTGGGATGCAGTGGTGGTGCTCATGCGGCGGTTTCCTGTTGTTGCTGCAGCAGTTGCTGGACTTCCCCAAGAGTGGGCATCGCGGCGAACGCCCCCTTGCGGGTGACCGCCAGGGCACCGACAGCCGCGCCGAAGTGGATCGCCTCGAGCAGACCGGTCTGTTCGGCGCAGAACGCGGGGAACGCCGTGCCGTCACCGTCGCGTTCGCCGATGCCGAACAGCAGGCCGCCCACGAACGCATCGCCGGCCGCGGTGGAATCCACCGTCGTCACCTGGAAGCCCGTGAGTACGCCGTTGCCGTGGCGGGTGTGCCAGCGGATCGGCGCGGCGCCATCGGTGATCACCACCGCCTGCGCCTGCGCGCCGAGCAGGCGCTCGACCACCGCGGCGTCGCCACCGGGCATCGAGGCCGCCAGATACTCCAGTTCCTCGCGCGACAGCTTGACCAGGTCGGCCAGCGACAGCGCTTCCCACAGGCGCGGCAGCGGGTCGACACCGGTCGGCCACAGCGCGGGGCGCAGGTTGAGGTCAATGCTAACCATCGCGCCGGCCTGCCGGGCGCGGCGCATGCCCTCCAGCGTGGCCTGCGCGATCTCGGCCTCGGTCAGGCTGTTGGAGCACACATGGAAGCTGCGCGTGCCCTGGAAGCAGTTCGGGTGGAAATGCGTGCTACGGAACAGCAGATCCGCCGCCGGCGGGCGGTAGAAGCTGAAGCTGCGCTCGCCACTGGCATCGAGTGCGACGAACGCCAGCGCGGTCTTGGCTTCATCCGTGCGCACGATGCAATCGGTCGCCACGCCGGCACTGGCCAGGCTCTCGGCGAGGAAGTCACCGAACATGTCCTTGCCGAGCATGCCGGCGAAATGCGTGTCCGCGCCCAGCCGTGCGGCCGCGACGGCCACGTTGGCAGGCGCGCCGCCGGCGTACTGAAGGAACGCACGCGGCGTATCGGGAGAAGCCGGGGGTTGGGCAAGTAGATCGATCAAAATCTCGCCGAAACAGACAATCTTTGACATCTTGGCCTCAATTTCCCTGGCGGATTCCAGCGGCCGGGCGCGAACCCCACAGGCCGTAGAAGATGATGTAGCCGTAGCACAGCAGCGGCAGGATGAAGGACGGCTGCAGGCCGATATGGTCGGCCAGCTTGCCCTGCAGGACCGGGATCAGCGCCCCGCCGACAATCGCCATGATCAGCAGGCTCGAGGCCTTGGTGGTCAGCGTGCCCAGACGTTCGATGCTCAGCGCGAAGATCGTCGGGAACATGATCGAGTTGAACAGGCCGATCGCCACCACCGAGTACAGCGCCACCTGGCCCTGGGTCAGCATGGTCAGGGTCAGCAGCGCCACGTTCATGCTCGCGAACAGGGTCAGCAGCAGGCGCGGCGAGAAGCGGGTCATGATCGCCGAACCGGCAAAGCGGCCGATCATCGCCATCGTCCAGTACGCCGAGACGTAATGCGTGGCCTGCTGTTCGCTGAAGCCGCCGATGTTCGGCAGCGACAGGTAGTTCACCAGCACGCTGCCTACCGCCACTTCCGCACCCACGTAGAAGAAGATGCCGAGCACGCCGAACCGGACGTGGCGATGACGCAGCGCCTCCATCAAGGTGTGCTTGTCGCCACCGTTCTGCTCGGTCGTCTCATTCAGTGCCGGCAGGCGGAACAGATACACGAACACGGCAAGCAGGACCAGCGCGATCGCCAGCCCGACATACGGGCCCTGCACCGACTGGGCTTCCTGGGTGCGATAGGCCAGCTGTTCGGCCATCGGCAGCACATTGATTTCGTCCGCACTCTTGACGGTGTTGCCCAGGATGAGCAGCCCGCCGAAGATCGGCGCAATCGCCGTGCCCAGCGAGTTCAACGCCTGCGCCAGCGTCAGGCGGCTGGAGGCCGTCTGCTCCGGGCCCAGCAGCGCGACATACGGATTGGCCGCCACCTGCAGCACGGTAATGCCCGTGGCCAGCACGAACAGCGCGCCCAGGAAGGCTTCATACACCCGCAGCTCGGCCGCCGGCCAGAAGCCGAGCGCGCCCACTGCGGCGATGGCAAGACCGGCCACGATGCCGTTCTTGTACCCCAGCCGTGCAACCAGCCGACTGGCCGGCACCGACATCAGGAAGTACGCGCCGAAGAAGGTGAACTGCACCAGCATCGCGCGGGCGTAGGTCAGGTCGAACACCGCCTTCAGATGCGGGATCAGGATGTCATTGAGGCAGGTGAGGAAGCCCCACATGAAGAAGATCGTGGTCGCCACGGCCAGCGCGACACGCGTGTTCACCACGGGCGCAGCGGAGGATGAGGACGGGAGACGGGGCGTTGGGGAAATGGGCATTCAAGTACGCGCCTCATTGCGCGAGCAGGTGAAAAGGGGCGGAATCAGGCGACAGTGCTGCCGCTGCTTTCGCGGATACGAAGTTGGACCGGTGCAACAGTACGCTGTGCCGCCGCCTCCGGGTGATCGAGTCGCTGCAGAAGCAGCTCCGCGGCCTGCCGCCCGCGCTCGCGCGGGTTGACGGTCAGCGTGGTCAGCGGCGGCGATGCCACGGAGGCCTCGGAAATATCATCGAAACCGGTCACCGCGAAGTCGCGGCCCGGCTGCACCCCGCGCGAGGCCAGGCCCAGCATCAGGCCCAGCGCGACGCTGTCGTTGTAGCAGACCGCTGCGGTCGGCACTGCACCCAGCGCGAACAGCTCACCGGTGCGTGCGGCCGCATCCAGGCGGCTGGGCGAGGTCTCGATCAGCCACTCCGGCTGCACCGGCATGCCCGCCTCCACCAGCGCCTGCGCATAACCGGTACGGCGCTGATGGCACGAGCTGGACACGGCATGACCCCCATAGAACGCGATACGGCGGTGACCCTGCTCGATCAGATGGCGCGTCGCCAGGTAGGCACCCTGCTGGTTGTCCAGCGTCAGAAAATCCCATTCGGCGCCGGGCAGTTCGCGATTGAACAGCAGCACGTTGGCATGACCAAGCACCTGGCGCAGCTGCCCCGCGTCGCTGCCTTCGGCCGGCGACAGGATCAGCCCGGCCGGCATGTGCTCCATCAGCGTGGCCAGCACGGCCTGCTGCCGCTCCGGCGATTCGCCGGTGCTGCCGAGCAGGGTCACGAAGCCCTTGCCGCCCAGCGCTTCATCCACCCCGGAGGCGAATTCGGCGAAGAACGGGTTGGACAGATCGTTGATCACCAGCGCCACGCTGGAGGACGTCCGCCGGCGCAGGTTGGCCGCGCCGCGGTTGTACACATACCGCTGGCGCCGCAGTTCGGCTTCCACCTTGGCCCGGGTGTCGACGTTGACCAAGGGGCTGCCGCGCAGCACCAGCGACACGGTCGCGCGCGACACGCCGATCGCTTCGGCGATGTCGGTCACGGTGACCGCGCGCGTACCTTTGCCGGCAGGGGTGGCCTTGTCGTTCATCGGGTCGTCGGGTTCCTCAAGCAAGGTGCAAGCCTAAACGATCGCGCTGACCTGCTGCTCATTCCAGTACCGCGCCCGGGGTGGCGCAGAACGAGGCCGGCAGCGCCTCGGCCTGGGTGCCCCAGCCGTTCTCCGGCGCGGTGCCGCCCAAGGCGAAGGCGATGGTGCCACCGCGCTGCAGCTGGGCCCAGTCCAGCCACACCGGCGCATGCGCGCGGCCATCGACCTGGACATTCTGGACATACTGCAGCTGGCGGCCATCCGCGCCCGGCGCCTTCAAGGTCAACGTTTTACCCTGGCCCAGATCGATCTCGGCACGGGCGAAGCGCGGCGTGTGCAGCAGGAACTCGCCGCTGCCCGGCACCGCCGGGTACAGGCCCAGTGCACTGAACAGGTACCAGGCCGACATCGTGCCCAGGTCATCGTTGCCGGTGACGCCATTGGGTGCGTTGGTGAACAGCTGCTGCGCGGCGCGCACCACGGTGGCGGTCTTCCACGGCTGGCCGATCAGCGTATACATCCACGGTGCGTGCAGGTCCGGCTCGTTGTTGGGGTTGTAGCGGAACTGGTTGTAATAGCTGTACGGCCCGACCACCCATTCCTTGCGGGCGGCGGTCAGCGGCGATGTCACGAGGGCGTCGTAAGCGAAGAAGGTATCCAGGCGGCGCGCGGTCTGTTCGCGGCCGTGCATGGCCTGGACCAGGCCCGGCACGTCCTGCTGCGCCAGCCACTGGTACTGCCATGCGGTGCCTTCATGGAACCCGTGGTGCGAGCGCGGGCTGTATCTGCCATCGGCCGGCAGGTACCACGCGCCATCCTCCATGCGCGGCCGCGGGAAACCGTTGAAGTCGCCCTCCTCGTCACGCACCGACGGATCCCACACCTTGTGCCAGTTGCGGCCACGCTCGCGCAGCACGCCGGCATCGGCAGCATGGCCGAGGCCGTCGGCCATCTGCGCCAGCGCGCAGTCGGCCAAGGCGTATTCGAGCGTTGCCGAGCCCCCGTGGTGCGGATCCACATCCATGCCCTTGGAGGGGAAGGCGCGGTCGTACTGCACGTAGCCGTTGGCCAGGTAGTTCGGGTTGCCCGAACGGCCGGCATGACGCGAGTTCATCGGCGGCACCTCGAACGCGTTCTTGCGCAGCGCGGTGTAGGCCTCGCCTTCGCGGCCGTCCAGCGCGCCGAAGCGCCACAGGTCCACCAGGAACGGCGTGACCGGATCACCCGTCATGATGTTGGTTTCGAAGTTGGCATAGCCCCAGCGCGGCAACCAGCCGCCCTGCGCTTCAATGGCCAGCAGGGTCCGGCCGATGTCGCGCGCGACCTCCGGCTTGGTCAGCGCCAGCCACTGGTTCTGCGCACGGTAGGTATCCCACAGCGAGAAGTACTCGTAATAGGTCCAGCCATCGGCGCGATGGATGTTGTCGTCATAACCACGGTAACGACCGTCGGCATCGCTGCCGGTCAGCGGCTGCAGCAGCGCGTGGTACAGCGCGGTGTACAGCACGGTGCGGTCGTCGCTGTTGCCGCCCTGCACACGCACGGCCGCCAGTTCCTTGCGCCACTGCTGCTGCGCCATCTGGCGCATCTGATCGAAGCCGAGCAGGCGATCACCCTGCATGCCATCGCTGCGCAGGTTGGCGCGCGCGCCTTCGGCATCCACGTGCGAAATCGCGCTGACCGCGGTCACCGCGCGGCCCTTGGACAGATCGAAGCTGAGCCAGGCACCGCTGGGCTTGAGCTCGCCTTCCATGCCGTGGCGTGCGCCGGGCAGGCCACCGCCCTCGCCCCAGGTCCCGAACGCCTTGAACGGGCGGTCGAACTCGATGCGGAACCAGGTGGTGTACTGATGCCCACCGCAGAAACTCTTGGTGACCAGCTTGCCCTCGACGGCACGGTCGCCGACCACGTCGACCACGCTGCCGATCACCGAATGGCGCTCGTTGGCCTGGCCAAGGTTGACCAGCACGTGGCCGGTGCCGGCATCGGCGGCAAAGGTGTAGCGCTCGGCGGCCGCGCGGGTCCGCGCGGTGGCCTCGGCATCGATGCCGCCGTAGTTGGTCAGGCGCACCTTGTAGTACCCGGCCTGCCCCACTTCGCCGTCGTGGGTGTAACTGGAGGCGTAGCGTTTATGGTCGAAGCTCTTGGCATCGTCGGTATTGAAATCGCCACCCGGGCCGATGCTGCCGGTCACCGGCAGGACCGAGACCTGGCCGCCCTGCTCCCAGCAGCCGGCACCGGACAGGAACGAATGCCCGAAACCGCGGATCTTGGGGTCGTCATAGCGCCAGCCGGCGTAGTGCTCGCCGATCGGGCTGACCTGGATCAGACCAAACGGGGCCGAGGCGCCCGGGAACGTATTGCCATCATCCTTGCTGCCGATGAAGGTGTTGACCTCGCGCTCCAGCGCGGCGGGCGCAGCCTGCAGCACCAGCGGTGCACAGCTCAGCGCCAGCAGGCAGGCCAGACCAGCGAGCGGGCGGCGGCGGACCGGACGAGCGCCGGCAATAGCAACAACAGCAACATGGTGGGAAAAACGGGTCACGGACACGGGCTCCTTGTCGGACGTGGCGGCAGCGAGAACCAACGGCGACGGGGACCGGCGGCTCCTTGTACTGGGCGACCCAATCCACACCCCGGTGAATTTAGATCGATTTAAGTAAAGCACGGAGATTTCGCGGGATGCATTCTGCGCTGCAACATGCACGCGGCTTCCGCCCCCGCGCGCCGCGCGCCGCGCAGCGCAGAACCCCTATCGCCCGCCAAGCTGCGCAGGAAACGGCCGCAGCAGGTGCTTGCCTGCGTGGCTGAGAGGGAATCCCCCGATTCGCTGGGTCGGCGCGCACGCCCTGCGGACGGTCGCTCCTGGTCCATATTGCGGAGCAGCATGCTTCCCGGCCCCGGTCGTGTTAAAAATTCGCCGCCAATCGTTTAGATCGATCCAACTTAAAACGGTCACGATTGCCGGAAGTGGGGAGCCGGGGGACTGCCCCACGCGATGCATGCGGGACGCGCCAGGCAACTCGACGCCCGAGATGATTCGCCTTCAACATTAGATCGATTCAAAGAATTCGTATCGCCACCGTGTCAATCCAGGAGAGGGAGAGAGTGGAATGAAGATGTCACGCATGCACCGCCGCGTCAGGTTGTCCGCGGCCATTGCCAGTGCCTTGGCCACCGCTGTTGTGCCGGCCAGCGCCTTCGCGCAGCAGGCCAGCCCGGCGACCGGCACCCCTGATGCAACCACGCTCGACAGCGTGACCGTCACCGGCTACCGCTACGCCATCGAAAAGAGCCTTCAGCAGAAGCGCGATGCGAACGCCGTGGTCGAAGTGATCACCGCCGAGGACGTGGGCAAGTTCCCCGACAAGAACGTCGCCGATGCGCTGCAGCGCGTGCCCGGCGTGGTGATCACGCGCAGCGGCGGCGAAGGCAAGAGCGTCAGCGTGCGTGGTCTTGCGCCCGACCTCACCCTCACCCAGTTGAACGGCAATTACGTTGCCACCTCGGAAACCAACAACGAGGCGTCGCGTTCGTTCAATTACACCCTGCTGCCGTCGAACATGCTGTCCAGTGCGGAGCTGTTCAAATCTCCCGAAGCACGCATCGACGAAGGCGGCATCGGCGGCACGGTGATCCTGCATACCCGTCGTCCGCTCGACATGGAAGCCAACTCGGGTTACGTGAACCTGGAAGGCACCTCGTCGGATACCAGCCACGACATCGACCCGCAGGCCTCGGCGCTGTACTCCTGGCACAGCAAGGATGAGCGCTTTGGCGTCCTGGTGGGCGTGACGCAGCAGAAGCGCACCAGCCGCACCATGGAAGCCAGTACCGAGGATTACCAGTGGTATGGCGCCGGCGACGCGCGCGATGCCAACGGCAACGTCCTGGCGCAGGATGGCATCCACTACTGGTGGGGGCAGTCCGGTTTCAACAACCAGACCGGCGGCAACTACAGCGACTTCTTCATGCCGACCTCGGTCAACTTCGCGGTGAAGGAAGAAAAGCGCGAACGCAAGGGTGGGCAGCTGACCTTCCAGTTCAAGCCGCTGGACAACCTGACCCTGACCGCCAACTACTTCCGCTTCGAGCTGCAGGGTGATTACACCCAGAACATGCTCAAGGTGCCGGAGTGGAGCATGGCGCGCTTCAACGGCGACGGTAACTGGGCCGGCGGCCGACTCCTCAACGGGCTCGATTTCGATCCCAGCGGCACCATCGTGACCGGCGCGCAGTTCGAGAAGCTGCCGGGCAAGGCCTACATCTGCAGTGAAGAACAGGCCGCAGCGGCCGGCCTTGCGCCGGGCGGCTGGGGTCCGGACGACTGCACCCTGCCCACCCCGCAGCTGACCGGCGGCTACAGCAAGGAAAAAGCGCTTTCGCAGACCGCCGACCTGGCCGTCGAGTGGGACATCAGCCCGCTGTGGAAGGCCTCGTTCACCGGTGGACGTACGTGGTCCGAAGGTGGTCCGTCGATGAACTTCCGGATGTCGGCCAAGCCGCGCCGCAAGGTCGGCCCGGACTATCTGTCGGGTAACCAGTACACCGCGTGGGACCTGACCGGCACGCCGTCGGTGCAGTTCTCCCCGGACCTGCAGGACCAGTTGATGGCCGGCATTGCCGAAGTCGACACCGGCTCGACCGACTCGTCGTGGATGCAGACCGAGGTTGAACAGAACTACTTCCAGGCCGACTTCACCAAGCTGTTCGAAGCCGGCTGGCTGGACTCGATCCAGTTCGGCACCAAGTACCGCGACGGCAAGGTCCACCGCAACACCGGCAACACCTACTGGGTCTGCCAGGGCCTGGATCCGGCCGACTACGATAACAACCGTTACCAGGCCGGCTGCGATTCCACCGCCGGTGATGCCCAGCCGGGCTTCTTCCTGTCCAGCCCGATCAGCAACATCGCCGGCGGCTTCAATGCCAACGTGTTCCCGGGCGTGAACTACCCGGCCTACATCAATTACCTCAACCAGACCTACGGTGGCTCGCACAACCGGACCGAAGAAGACTTCGTCTACGACGTCAACGAGAAGATCTACTCCGGGTACTTCCAGGCCAACTTCCGTACCGAACGCGTCCGCGGCAACGTCGGCGTCCGTGTGGTGCGCACGCAGCAGTTCGCCCAGTCCAGCGATTCGGTCGAGCGCTTCAACGACTACTTCGTGGACAACGCCAACGGCTCGCCGATGAGCTGCGATGATCCGGCGGCCGATCCGACCCTGCGCTGCCAGGGCGGCTTCGTGCGCCTGCCGGACAACCAGGTCCGCGACAAGGTGTATACCCTCAGCTCGCTGGACAAGACCTATACCGACGTCCTGCCCAGCTTCAACATTGCCTGGGACATCACCGACAGCCTGGTGCTGCGTGGCGCGGCGTCGAAGGTGATCGCACGTCCGGGCTACACCAGCATCGCCTACCCCGGTGGCCTGAGCTACATCAGCGAGGAGTACAGCAACGACCGCCGTGTCGCTGGCGGTACCGACACCCCCGGCTGGTACGGCTCGGGCAGCAACAAGAACCTGGAACCGTTCGAAGCCGTCCAGTTCGACCTCGGGCTGGAGTGGTACTTCAAGCCGGGCTCCGCCGCGGGCGTGGCCCTGTTCCGCAAGAACGTGGACAACTTCACGGTGCCGGTGGTGCGCGATCAGCAGATGACGGTCGGCGGCCAGACGGTCACCGTGCAGAAGTACGCCACGGAAGCCAACGGTCGCGATGGCGTTTCGCAGGGCGTGGAGGTGTACGGTCAGTACACGTTCGACATGGGCTTTGGTGTCCAGGCCAACTACACCTACAACGACACCAACCTCGCCTCGATCGTGCTGGATGGCGAAGAGATCGGTGCCTCGCCGCTGGTCGGCAGCGCCAAGAACCAGGCCAACGTCACGATCTTCTACGAGAACGACAAGCTCCTGGCCCGTGCCTCGTACAACCGCCGTGGCGAAGTGGTCGGTGGCCTGAACAACGGCCTGACCACCTACACCAAGCCGTACGACCAGCTCGACCTCAACGTGGCCTACAACATCACCCCGGACTGGACGGTGACCGCCTCGGTGCTGAACGCCACCAAGTCCGAACTGCAGAGCTACATCGGCAATGACAGCCAGGCCCGCCTGCTGTCCAACATCTATGCCGGCCGCCAGCTGTACTTCGGCGTGAACTGGAAGTTCTAAGCACGGTCCTCCACGGCAGCTGCGCTCGTACAGGCGGCTGCCGTTTCTTTTAACGGGGACGGGGGTAGTTAATCGTGGTTGTGCGTCGCGGATTAACTACCCCCGTCCCCGTTATCCCAGCGCCGCGCGCAGTGCGTTGACCTGCGCCACGTCGGTGGCGGTCCAGTCCGGTGACAGTCCCATCAGGGCGGGATTGTGGTGGCGCATTGCCGACCGCTGCGTCGCCTTTGCCGAGGCGTGCAGTTCGACGCACCCACTGCGTTCGGCGATCTCCACGACGTTCGCCGGGGTGATTCCCGCACCGGCCATCATCGAGATCCGATCGCCTGCCTGGGCAACCAGGGCGGCCAGAACATCGGCACCGGCCAGCGCACTGGCCTGCCCGCCCGAACTCAGGATGCGCTGGCACCCCAGCGTCACGATCTGCTCCAGCGCCGCCGGCAGATCAAGCGCCGCATCGAAGGCGCGGTGGAACGTGATGCCGAGCAGGCCTGCTGCGGACACCAGTTCGCGGCACAGCGGCATGTCGATGCCACCGTCGGCATCCAGAGCGCCGATCACCACGCCGTCGCAGCCGAGCGCACGGCAGTGCGCGATGTCGCGCAGCATGATCTCGGCCTCGAGTCCGGTGTAAAGGAAATCGCCCGGTCGCGGCCGGATCAGCACGAACAACGGAATCTGCACGCGATCACGGGCCACCGCAATGCTGCCCTGCGACGGGGTGGTGCCGCCCTCGGCCAGGTTGTCGAACAGTTCGATCCGGTCCGCGCCCCCTTGCTGGGCGGCCAACGCAGAGGCCACCGAATTGGACGCGATCTCCAGCACCCGCCGCCGCACGCTCACGTCTGCTCGCTCGTATAGACCGAGGCGGAATCACGCAGATCATCCTGCCGGTCGGTGTCGCAGACCGCGTAGACGAAGCCGCGATGCAGCGCGTAGGCGCCGACCTCACCGTGCTTGTTCAACGCGAGGAAACACACCTGCAGGGTCTTGCTTGCTTCCGGACGCTTGCGCACCACCCGGGCGATCGCCTCGCGGCAGGCGTCGGCAGGTGAGCGGCCCTGCCGCATCAGTTCGACCACCAGGAAGGAAGCCGCGTTGCGGATCATTTCCTCGCCGACGCCCGAGGCGGTGGCCGCCCCGACCTCGTTGTCGACGTACAGGCCGGCTCCGATGATCGGGCTGTCGCCAACGCGGCCGTGCATCTTCCAGGCCATGCCACTGGTAGTGCAGGCACCGGCCAGGCGCCCCTGCACATCGATGGCGAGCATGCCCAGTGTGTCGTGGTTACTGCTGTCGCCGGGGCGGCTGCGCCGTTCGGCATTGATCTCGGGCGTGTACTGCGCGGTCTTGAGCCACTCGCGCCAGGCTTTTTCGGCTTCCGGGGTAAGCAGCTTGCTGCGTTCGAAGCCCTGCTGCACCGCGAACTGCTGCGCGCCCTCGCCCACCAGCATCACGTGCGGGGTCTTTTCCATCACCCGTCGCGCCACCGAAACCGGATGCGCGATATCGCTCAGTGCGGCCACCGACCCACAGCGGCCATCGCCGTCCATGATGCTGGCATCCAGGCTCAGCACGCCATCACGGTCCGGATTGCCGCAGCGCCCGACCGTGGGATTGCATAGATCACTCTCGGCCCAGCGCGCACCGGCCTCGACCGCGTCAAGCGCGGAGCCACCGGCCGACAGGGTCTTCCACGCGACCTGGTTGGCACCCACGCCGAAATCCCAGGTGGACACGACCCGTGCACCGGATGCGCTCCGTGCCTGCAGCGTTGGCAATGCCAGCGCACCGGCGGCCAACGCGCTCGCCTGAAGAAATCGTCTGCGGTCATTCATCGGTGCACCTCCAGAGAATCAACAACGAAGGAACTACGCAGCGGACCGGCGCTGCTCCACATGCCAGACCGCTGCACCAAGCACGCCGAGCTCACCATGGTCCACGCGCCAGATCGGCACCTGGCGCAGCACGTCGCGCATCACCCCCTTGGCCAGGAAGCGCTCGCGGAAGCGGCCGTCGCGCAGGAAGCGGTCCACGCGCGTGGAGATGCCGCCGGCCAGATAGACCGAGCGCGCGCCGAAGGTCGTGGCCAGATCGCCGGCCAGACTGCCAAGCCAGGCACAGAACACGTCCAGCGTCTCGACCGCCACCGGATCGCCGCCCTCATGCGCGGCCGCGATCAAGGCTTCGGTGCTGGTCCAGCGCGGCGTGACGCCACGGATGTCGCACAGGCAGGGATAGAGGTTCATCAGGCCGCCGCCGGACAGCACGCGCTCGTTGTCCACGTGCTCCCAGCGCTGCAGCAGGCGTGACAGCACGTCCAGCTCCAAGGGGTTGCAGGCGGTCAACGCCGCATGGCCGGCTTCGCTGGCCAGCACCGGCCGCTCGCCACCTTCAAAGCGCAGGGCCGCTCCCAGGCCGGTGCCCGGGCCCAGCACCAGCGCCGGCCAGCGCGGGGTAGCATCGGCGTCCCCGTTGAGGGCCACCAGCGTGTCCGGCGCAACATGCGGAATCGCATAGGCGACCGCTTCGAAATCGTTGATCAGCGCCAGCGACGCCAGACCAGAATCATGACGGGTCCGCGCCACCGACACCGGCCACGGCAGGTTGGTGTTCACCAGATGATCGCCATCCAGCAGGCCGGCGATCGCGACCACCGCCGTGACCGGCGGCGCAGGCAGCGTGCTCACGAAATCGGCCACAATCGCGGCAAGGCTGACATGGTCGGCGCAGGCGTAACGGCGCAGGCCATGCAACGTCGGCGCGGTGCCGGCGCGCACGGTGGCCAGGGCAACGCGGGCGAAGGTACCGCCCACATCCGCCACGATCAGCGTTTCTTTCTCAGTATCCCGGTGGGCCGCAATGGGCGACATCTCAGGTTGGGCCGGAACCGGTACCGCTGCGCTCACTCGCTTGCCTTGATTGAATCAATTGAATCCCGGCGATTCTCAGGCATCACCGGGGGATTGCAAAGCCGCGCCCGCCATACAGTGGCGTACTGAAGGGCGCGCAGGCAGATCAGGGCTTGGCGGTCTGCAGGCGGTAGCTGGTGCTGGCCGTGGCGGTCGGGCCATCGCCCTGCACGGCACGCACCTCCACCTTGTGCTCGCCTACCGGCAGGTTGGTCGGCAGCGCGCCGCGCCACAGGTGCGGCGACGGCGTGGCTTCCGGCGAGCGGTCGAAACCGCGCAGGCGCTCGGCAGTGTCATCGGCGACGTTCTCCTGCAGCAGGCGCGGATCGGGTTGTTCGACGCGCTTCATCGGCTGCCAGGCGCCATCGTCCACGCGGTACTCCACCAACGAATCGGCCTGGCCCATGAACACGTTGGCGTATACGCCCCAGGCCGGATACGCGCCCTGGCGAAGCACCTTCGGCGCATGCAGGGCGATCTGGTAGTCGTCCGGCGCGCGCGCCACATAGTAGCGCAGGCCGTAGTCACCACCGGGCTTGACCGACAGCACCGCATAGCCGTTCGGGGTGCCATCGCTCATGGTCGCATCGGGAATGCCGTTGCTGTCCTTCACCCCCGACCAGAACGCCCCGCACGCCGCGCCCACGTTGTACTCGTGCAGCGGCTTGCTGCCCTGCCAGCCTTCGGCCGCACCGTGGTAGTAGTGCTGCTGGGTGTGGCTGTGGCCGCTGAGCACCAGCACGTTCGGGAACTCCTTGAGCAGCGCGAACAGGCGCGCGCGATCCGCATGACGGAACGTCTCCCGGCCCGGTGCAGCATCGAACAGCGGAATGTGCATGCCGAGCACGATCAAGCGATCACGCTGCAGGCCCTTCAGGTAGTTGGCCAGGAAGGTGAACTGGTCCGCGCGCAGGCCGCCGACGTAGCTCGGCTTGGCCTTGGGATCGTAGACCACGTCATCGAGGAACACGAAGCTCGCCCCGCCCTCTTCCACCGCATAGGTATCCGGGCCGTACACGGCGCGCCAGCTGTCCAGCGAGTGCGCGTCGTTGCCGGCGTCCATGTCCAGATCGTGGTTGCCCGGCACATGGAACCATGGCACCTGCAGCTGCGCGGTGACCTTGTTGATGTCCGGGTACAGGCTCAGGTCGTCGTTGACGATATCGCCCAGGGTAGTGCCCAGCCGCGCCGGGTGCTTGCCGATGATCGGCTCGACGATGGCGCGCTGGTAATAACCGATGTCCTGGCGGCTGGCGGTCTGCGAGTCACTGAACACCAGCATCTCGAAACCGTTGCGTGCCGCATCGGTGCCCTTGGCCGGTTCCAGCGCGAAATCCCAGTTGCGGGTGGCGCCGCCGGTGGCGCGGATGCCGTCGTACTTCAGCTTGGGCGAACCCTGCGGCGCGTAGTGGCGCCAGTAGGAAGGCAGCCCGTTGGCGGCGGCCGGGAAGCGGTACTCGTCCGGCTTGATCACGAACACGGTCTGGCCCTCGCGCACCGGCAGGCTGTAGCTGCCATCGGCGGCGGTGCGCACGATCGTTTCCCCGTTGGAGACCTGCACACCGGCCAGGCCGGGATCGGTCGGGCCGCGCCCGGGCTTGCCGTCGCGCTCCTGATACACCTTGCCGGTGACGGTCGTTTCAGCAGCCCAGGCAGGCGAAGTCATCAACAGCAGGCAAGCCAGCCAGGCGGCAGTACGGGTCATCGGGGGCGGTCCGGTCGAGGGTGGGGAAGTGTAGAGCCGCACATCATCGCCTGCACCGCGTTTCACCGACGTTAAACGATGTGCGGCCCGCGCTTACCCCGTGTGGCGAGCCGCCAGCACCGCGACCGCATCATCCAGCGACAGCCCACGCGCACGCAGCAGCACGGTCAGATGAAACAGCAGATCGGCCGACTCGCCCAGGAGCGCGTCATCGTCCTGCACCACCCCTGCCAGCGCGGTCTCCACGCCCTCCTCGCCCACTTTCTGCGCGATGCGGCGGATGTCGCCGTCGAACAGCGACGTGGTGTAGCTGCCGGCCGGGCGCTGCTGTTCGCGCTCGCGCACCACGGTATCCAGCCGGCCCAGGAAGTTGCCCGGTGCCAGCGGGAAGCAGCTCTCGCTGCCGGTGTGGCAGGTCGGCCCGGCCGGGCGCGCACTCACCAGCAGCGTGTCGTTGTCGCAGTCGATCCGCACGGCGGTCACCGCCAGCACGTTGCCGGAGGATTCGCCCTTGGTCCACAGCCGCTGCTTGCTGCGGCTGAAGAAGGTCATGTGGCCCGTGGCCAGCGTCTGCTCCAGCGACGCCGCATTGGCATAGCCGAGCATCAGCACGCGCAACGTGTCGGTGTCCTGCACCACCGCCGGCAACAGGCCATCGCCCTTGCCCCAGTCCAGCTGCGCCAGCGCCTCGCGCGACGGCTGCACGTCAATGGAATTCACCTCAATAGACATCTCGAACCTCGATCTGCTGCTCGCGCAGGAACTGCTTGAGCGCGGGAATGGCAATGGCGCCACTGTGGAACACGCTGGCGGCCAGCGCACCGTCAACATCGGCCTGGTCGAACACATCGGCGAAGTGCTGCATCTCGCCAGCGCCGCCGGAGGCGATCAGTGGCACCTGGCACAGCGCACGCGCCTGGCGCAGCTGCGCCACATCGTAGCCGCGGCGCACGCCATCGCTGTCCATGCAGTTGAGCACGATCTCCCCGGCACCCCGGCGCTGTGCCTCCACCACCCAGTCCAAGGTACGGACCGCCACCGCCTGGGTCTTGTCCGGATCGCCGCTGAAGCGGCGCACCCGCCATTGTCCGTCCGCCTCGCGCACCGAGTCGATACCGACCACCACGCACTGGACGCCGAAGGCATCGGCCAGTTCCTCGATCAGTTCGGGCCGTCCGAGAGCCGGCGAGTTGATCGAGATCTTGTCGGCGCCGGCATGCAGCACGCGCCGTGCGGTCTCCACATCGCTGATCCCGCCGGCCACGCAGAACGGAATGTCGATCAGGCGCGCAATGCGCTCGATCCAGGCCACGTCCACCGCGCGCCCTTCCGGGCTGGCGCCGATGTCGTAGAACACGAGTTCATCCGCGCCCTGGTCGCGGTAGCGCATCGCCAGTTCGGCGATATCGCCCATGTCCACGTGATCGCGGAAGCGCACGCCCTTGACCACGCGACCATCGCGCACATCCAGGCACGGAATCAGGCGGCGGCTCAACATGCCAGCGCTCCTTCCAGGGTCATGCGCCCTTCCAGCAATGCCTTGCCGAGGATCGCGCCACCACAGCCAACGGCCTTGGCCTGCGCGACATCGTCGGCATCGCGCACGCCACCGGAGGCCTGCACCGCCACGCCTGGAAGCAGCGCGGCCAAGTGCTGGTAGAGAGCGATGTTCGGCCCGGAGAGCATGCCGTCGCGCGCGATATCCGTGCACAGCAGGTGCTGCATGCCGGCCTCGGCGTAGCGCTGGGCCAGCACATCCAAGGTGTCCTCGGCGGTCTCGGTCCAGCCATGCACCGGCAACAGCCAGCGGCCATCCTCGGCCTGGCGCGCGTCCAGCGCGATGGTCAGCCGGTCCGGACCGAACTCGCGCAGCCAGCCGATCACGGTGTCGGGCTCACGGACCGAAACCGAGCCCACCACCACGCGGGTGGCACCGGCATCGAGGATGCGCGCGACGTCATCGCGCGAGCGCACACCGCCGCCGGTCTGCACCTTCAGGCCGGTCTGCGATGCGATCGAGGACAGCAGCGGTGCCAGCGTGTAGCCACCGGCGCGGGCCGCATCCAGATCCACCAAGTGCATCCAGCTCGCGCCCGCCGCGGCAAAGGCCTGCGCGCGCGGCAGTGGGTCATCGCCGTAGGTGGTCTGCTGCGCGTAGTCCCCCTGCAGCAGCCGCACCACGCGGCCTTCGCGGATATCCAGGGCGGGATAGACGATGAAACTCATGTCGGTTCGTTCTCGATGAAATTGCGCAGGATGCGCGCGCCGGTATCGGCCGAGCGCTCCGGGTGGAACTGGGCGCCACTGTGCCGGCCGCGCTGCACGACGGCCGCGAACAGCCCGCCGTGATCGCAGGCCGCGACCGTGTCTTCGCCCAGGGGCGCGGCGTAGCTGTGGACGAAATACGCGCTGGCCCGCGCCGGCACGCCGGCCAGCAGCGCTGACTCGCGCAGGGGCAACAGCCGGTTCCAGCCCATGTGCGGCACACGGATGCCGGTGGCAGGACGCAGGTGGCGCACGACCCCGGGCAACAGGCCCAGGCATTCGACGTGGCCTTCCTCGGAGCCGTCGAACAGCAGCTGCATGCCCAGGCAGATCCCGAGCAGCGGCACCTGCAGCTCGCGCAGCGGCTGCACCAGACCCTGCGCATGCAGACGCGCCATGCCGTGCGGGGCCGCACCAACGCCGGGCAGGATCACCCGCGAGACACCTTCCAGGCCCTGCGCATCGCGCACCAGCCGCACCTGCACGCCCAGCCGTTCCAGCGCATAGCGGACCGAGCCGAGGTTGGCCCCACCCGCATCGATCAGCGCAACCTCGGTCACAGCGCCCCCTTGGTGCTCGGCAACGCCGTGCCTTGGCGTGGCAAGGCCTGGCGCAGCGCGCGCGCCAGCGCCTTGAAGCAGGCCTCGACCTTGTGGTGGTCGTTGTCGCCGCGCACGCTCAGGTGCAGGTTCAACCCGGCCGCATCGCACAGCGAACGGAAGAAGTGCGGCACCAGCTCGGTCGGCATGTCGCCAACCCGCTCGCGCTTGAACTCGCCTTCAAAGACGAAATACGGGCGGCCACTGAAATCCAGCGCGGCACTGGCCAGGGTTTCATCCATCGGCAGGGTGAAGCCGTAGCGACCGATGCCGCGCTTGTCGCCGAGCGCCTCGCGCAGCGCCTGGCCCAGCGCCAGACCGGTATCTTCAATGGTGTGGTGCTCGTCGATGTGCAGGTCGCCCTCGGCCTGCACGCTCAGCGCGAAGCCGCCGTGCTTGCCGATCTGCTCCAGCATGTGATCGAAGAACGGCAGCCCGGTGTGGGTCTGCGGCTCGGCGGTGCGATCCAGATCGACCTCGACCCGGATCTTCGTTTCCTTGGTGTTGCGCTGCACGGTGGCGCGGCGCGGCGCATCGGCCAGCTCATGCGCGATCGAGGTCCAGTCCCAGTCGCCGCCGAACTGCTCGGTGCGCAGCTGGAAGCCACGGATCTTCATGTTCTCGGCGAACTGGATATCGGTCAGGCGGTCACCCACCATCGCCGAGCGCGACCAGTCGATGCTGCGGTCCTGCAGATACGGCAGCATCAGGCCGATACCCGGCTTGCGGGTCGGTGCGTTGTCCTGCGGCCAGGTGCCGTCGATCAGGACGTCACGGAAGGTGATGCCCTGGCTGGCGAAGATCTGCAGCATCAGGTCGTTGGGGCCATCGAAGCTGGCCTGCGGATAGCCTTCGGTGCCCAGGCCATCCTGGTTGCTGACGATCACGAACTGATAGCCCGCATCGCGCAGCGTGAGCATCGCCGGGATCACATCGCGCACGAAGCGCAGCTTCTCGTAGGCGTCGATCTGAAAATCGGCGGGCTCTTCGATGAGGGTGCCGTCGCGGTCGACGAACAGAATCGGGGTCATGCGGCAGCCCTCCGGGCCATCAGGGCGGCGAGTACGCGGTCGTTCTGGTCCGGGCTGCCGATGGTGATGCGCAGTGCATCGCCCAGTTGCGGCGCGGCACGCTGGTCACGCACCACCACACCGGCGGCGAGCAACGCATCGAACGCGCCCTGCGCGTCGGCAAAGCGGGCCAGCAGGTAGTTGCCCTGCGAGGGATAGACACGCACCACGCCGGGAAGCGCGACCAGGCCGGACTGCAGGCGGGTACGTTCGGCCTTGATCTTCGCGATGCGCTGGGTGGTGATGGCCAGGCTCTCGGCGCCGAGACCGGCCAACGCCAGCTCGGCACAGGGCGCGGGTACCGGGTACGGCGCCTGGCAGCGGCGCAGCACCTGGATCAGGGCAGCATCGGCGATCAGGCTGCCAATGCGCGCGGCCGCCAGCGCATGTGCCTTGGACAGCGTGCGCAACACCGCGATGTTTTCGTAACGGCTCAACAGCGTGGTCGCGGACGGCTGCTCGGCATACTCCCCGTATGCCTCATCCACCACCACCAGCGCCCTGCCCTGCAACGCGATGGCCACCCGCTCGATCTCGGCCAACGGGATCACGCTGCCCGCCGGATTGGACGGCGAGCACAGGAACACCAGCTTGGTGTTACCACCCAGCGCCGCGGCGATCACCGCATCGATATCGGCGACCAGCGCATCGCCCTGATCGACCAGGGGCACCTCGATCAGCGGCGCGTTCTGCAGGCGAGCGCAGACGGCATACATGCCGAACACCGGTGGCGTGGTCACCACTGCATCGCGGCCCGGCTCGCACAGCGCGCGCACCAGCAGATCGATGGCCTCGTCGCTGCCACGGCCGATCAGCAGTTGTTCGGACGAGCAGCCGTACAGCTCGGCCAGCCGATCACGCAACGCCGCCGGCTGCGGGTCGGGATAGCGCCGCGCGCCGCCCGCGGCGTCGGCCGGATTGGCCCACGCCGACTCATTCGCGTTGAGCCAGACATCCCCGACCAGCGCACTGCTGCGCGCCGAGGAATACCCGGCAAACGCCTGCAGGTCGGCACGCACCAGGGACAGGAGGGAGCCAGTGCTCATGCGGCCGCCTCCATGCGCAGGGTCACCGCGTTCTCGTGGGCATCCAGGCCTTCGGCGCGTGCCAGCACACGGGCACACTCGCCGATCGCCGCGATGCCGGCGGCGGTGGCCGACTGCACGCTGATCAGGTTCTGGAAGCTGGCGACGCTGACGCCGCTGTAGGCACGCGCGGCACCGGCAGTAGGCAGCACATGGTTGGTGCCACTGCAGTAATCGCCCAGCGCTTCGGGGGTGTAATCCCCAAGGAACACCGAACCGGCGGCCTCAACGTTCTCCAACCAGGCGCGCGGCTCGCGCAGCGCCAGGATCAAGTGCTCCGGGGCATACCGGTTGCTGATCGCGAAGGCGTCGTCCAGCGACTCGACCAGGATCAAACGCGAGGACGCCAGCGCCTGCGCCGCGATTTCCGCGCGCGACAGCTGCGCCAGCTGCGCTTCCACCGCAGCCTCGACCCGGTCCACCATCGCCGCGTCGTCGGTCAGCAGCAGCACCTGCGAATCCGGGCCGTGCTCGGCCTGCGAGAGCAGATCGGCGGCGACGAATGCCGGAGTGGCACCGGCATCGGCAATCACCAGCACTTCGGACGGCCCGGCAGGCATGTCGATCGCTGCGGCACCGTCCTGGGCAACCTGTTGCTTGGCTTCGGTCACGTAACTATTGCCCGGGCCATAAAGCTTGTCGCAGGCGGGAACGCTGTCAGTGCCATAGGCCATCGCCGCGATCGCCTGCGCGCCGCCCAGCTTGAACACGCGGTGCACGCCGGTCAGGCGTGCGGCCACCAGCACCGCAGGATCGGCGCTGCCGTCCTTGCGTGGCGGCGTGCACAACACGACTTCCCGGCAGCCGGCCAGCTGTGCGGGCACGCCCAGCATCAGCGCGGTGGACGGCAACGGCGCGCTGCCGGCCGGCACATACAGACCCACCCGACCGATCGGCCGCACCACGCGCTCGCAACGCACGCCGGGCGCGGTCTCGACCGCATAGCCCTGGCTCATGCCGGCCTGGTGGAAGGTACGGATACGTGCGGCGGCATCGATCATCGCCTGGCGCAGTTCGGCCGAGACGGCCTGCTCGGCGGCGGCGAACTCCGCCTCGCTGACCTCGAAGGTCTCCGGTGCCACCCCGTCGAAACGCAGGGTGATCTCGCGCAGTGCGGCATCACCGCCCTCGCGCACCGCTGCGATCAGCGCGGCGACGGACTCACGGGTACGCGCCGCCACGGCCTGCACCGGGCGCTGCAGCGCCTGCGCCTGGGCGCCGGCATCCAATTGGGACCACGTCAAACGATTCATGCCAGCGACCGCTCCACACTCAGCACCATCAATCCCTGCGCACCCGCGCGCTCCAGGTCCTCCAACCGCTGCCAGGTCAACGCACCGTGGCACATGGTCTGCAAACGCAGGTGGCCGCCGTCATCGGGCAGCTGCACCAGCGGATCGGCATCGGGCAGCAGGCGGGTCAACTCGGAGACGCGGTCCAGCGTGGCGCGGAACATCAGCAGCTTGCTGTCCTGCACCTTCACCACGCCATCAAGACGACGCAGCAGCATGGCCATCAGACCGGCGCGGGCATCATCGGGTGTACGGACCGGGCCGGCCAGCACCGCTTCGCTTTCCAGCAGGGTTTCGACCGGCTTGAGCTGGTTGGCGGCCAGGGTGGCGCCGCTGGAGACCAGATCGCAGATCAGATCGGCCGTGCCCAGGCGGGGGGCGATTTCGACCGAGCCGGACAGCTCGACCACCTGGGCATCCACGCCGCGCTCGGCCAACCAGTCGGCCAGGATCGCGGGGTAGCTGGTGGCGATGCGCTTGCCGGCCAGCTGCTCCACGCCGGTCCATTCCCACTCCTCCGGCACCGCCAGCATCAGCCGGCACTGGCCGAAGTTGAGCCCGCGCAGCGCCTGGTAGGCATCCGGCAGGCCGATCCGGCGGCGGGCGGCACCCTGTTCGTCGAGCTCGTTGCGGCCGACGATGCCGAAGTCGCACACGCCATCGGCGATCAGGCCGGGGATATCGTCGTCGCGGACCAGCAGCAGATCCACCGGCAGCGATTCGCCGTAGCAGAACAGCTTGTCGCGGCTCTGCCGCCAGCTCAGCCCGCAGGCGGTCAACAGGCTGCGGGCGGGCTCGGCCAGCCGCCCGTTCTTCTGGATGGCGATACGCAGCCGGTCACGTGCCGGGGCGGTCTGGGTTGCACTCATGGGGGAGGTCTCTACTCGGATTCGGGGGAGGTCGGCGTGGCGGCGATGGCGGCGGCGTAACCGCCGTGGCCGTGGTCCAGCGAGCGCGCCACGCGCCCGGTGGTGGTCACGCTGACCCCGGTCAACTCATGGATCTCGCGATACGGAACGCTTTGCTGCAGCAGCGGCACGACCTTCCAGCGGTCGGACAGCGCTTCCAGCTCGGCGGGGGTGCACAGATCGCGCAGGAACGCGGTCACCGCGACCGGATCGGACAGGGCAGCAAAGGCACGCGCCAGCGAGGCCAGATCGGCCTGGGCGTCTTTCTCGCGGGGGACGGGACGTAGTTTCATCGTATCAATGTAATAGCGTGCTATTACATTAGCGCAACTGAAGGCCTACGGTCAAACCGCCGCCGCAGGCGGACTGGGCCTGTTCAGGGTCTGGAAACGCGCAACGCCCGCATTGGCGGGCGTTGTGATGCGTATCCACAAGGAGGCGTGCCAACCCACGGTCGGCACCTACCGGCAGCGGACCTCGGCACGCAGTGCGCCCCTGCGCAGGCATTCGCCGAGCAGGCTGCCCTGGCGACTGGGGAACGACTCCACGGCCTCCAGGGGTCCGGCACCGCCGGGACACTGGTTCCCGGCCAGCGCGCGCAGGTCGTGCTCAAGCTGTTCCCGATCAATCACATGGCAGCGATCGACCGAGAGCTGGTAGTGCCCCGGGCCGATCCGCTGGCTGCGCAGCGCCGGATCACTCTGGCAGGCGGCGAGCAGGAGCACCATCAGCGCTCCTGCCCCAAGCCGCTTCATGCCATGGCCTTGGCCTGCTCCAGCTCGACCTGCAGCGCGCTGGCCAGCTCGTCGCGGGCAACCTCGAACTGCTGCTCGCGCAGCAGATCCTTGACCGCCACCACGCCACGCGCCAGCTCATCTTCACCAGCCAGCACGACGAAACGGATGCCGGCCTTGGCCGCGTACTGGAACTGCTTGCCGATCTTCTTCGGCTCCATCTGCACTTCGGCGTTGATGCCGCCCACGCGCAGGCGACGGGCGATATCCAGCGACTCGGGCAGGCCGTTGTCATCCATCAGGGCCACCAGCGCATGCACGCTGCTGTCCTCGATACCGGCGATCAGGCCGGCTTCGCGCAGCTGCCAGAACAGGCGGGTCAGGCCGATGGAGATGCCCACGCCCGGCAGCTTGGACTTGCTGTAGTGGCTGGCCAGGTCTTCATAACGGCCGCCCGAGCAGATCGAGCCGATCTGCGGGTGGTCGGTCAGCGTGGTCTCGTAGACGGTGCCGGTGTAGTAATCCAGGCCGCGTGCGATCGAGAAGTTCAGGCAGTACGCGGTTTCCGGCACGCCCAGTGCCTTGACCAGCTGCAGCACTTCGCGCAGCTCGGCCACGCCCTGCTTGAGCGTCTCGCTGGCGGCGCCGTCGACCAGCAGCGCATCCAGCTGCGCCAGTGCATCGGCATGGCTGCTCGAACGCACCGCCACGAAGGCCAGGATGCGCTCGACCTGCTCGGCCGGAATGGCAAAGCCCTCGCCCACCAGCGTCTCGCGCACGTAATCGGCGCCACGCTTGTCCAGCTTGTCCACTTCGCGCAGCACGGCCAGCTGGCGCTCGCCATCGGCCACGCCCAGGCTTTCGAAGAACCCGCGCATCAGCTTGCGGTTGTTGAGCTGCACCGAGAAATCACCGATGCGCAGTTCGGCGAACACCGCGTGGATGACCGCCAGCACTTCGGCGTCATAGCGGGTGCTCAGCGCGTCCTTGCCGATCACATCGATGTCGCACTGGTAGAACTCGCGGAAACGGCCCCGCTGGGCACGCTCACCGCGGTACACACGCTGCATCTGGTAACGGCGGAACGGGAAGGTCAGGTCGTGTTCGTGCTCGGCGACGTAGCGCGCCAGCGGCACGGTCAGATCGAAGCGCAGCGCCAGCTCGGGCAGCGCTTTCTCTTCGGCTTCGGCGGCATTCGCCAGCGCGCCGGTGGACTGCACGAAATACACCTGGCGCTCGGTCTCGCCACCGGATTTGGTCAGCAGCACATCGGACAGCTCGAACACCGGGGTTTCCACCGGCAGGAACCCGAACCGCTCGTAGTTGCGGCGGATGACGTCCAGCATGCGCTGGAACGCGATCTGCTCACGCGGCAGCAATTCCATGATGCCGGGCGGCGTACGGGGCTTGATCACTTGCGGAACTCCTGCGGAAACGGGGGGATGAGCGAGCGGCATATTCTAGCCGCTGCCAGCGCAACGAGCCGCATCCGGGCAGCGGGACCGGGCCAATGGCGGCATGACGTATCATAGGCAGGTCCCGCTTGCTGACCTGACATGACCCGGCCCCACTCCGGTACCGCGCTTTCCGCTGTTGAAGACCCCGCCGCCCCCGGTTGCTCGCCCCTGCGCGACTGCCTGCATTGCTCGGTACGGCATCTGGCGGTCTGCTCGGCACTGTCGCCGGATGAAGTGCAGGCGCTGGAACGCGTCACCGTGTCCCAGGCACTGCCGCTGGGGTCCACCCTGGCCCGTGCCGGTGAGCCACGCCAACATGTCTATACGATTACCGCCGGTGCACTGCGCCTGGTCCGCACGCTGGCCGATGGCCGTCGCCAGATCAGCGGCTTCGTGCTGCCTGGCGACTTCATGGGCTTGAGCGGCAGCGATCACCACCGCTACGACATCGAGGCCATCGCCGACAGCCGGGTCTGCCGCGTGGCGCTGCCGCAGATGAAGGACCTGCGCTCGCGCTTCCCGCATCTGGAGCGCAAGCTGCTGCAGCGCGCCTGCCAGGAGCTGGATGCCGCACAGGATGCCGCGATGGCGCTGGGCCGGCTGCAGCCGGCCGAGAAGGTCGCCGATTTCCTGCTGCGGCTGGCCGCGCGTGAAGCGCTGCTCGGTGAGCCGGGGCTGCGCGTGACCCTGCCGATGGGCCGCGGTGACATCGCCGACCATCTCGGCCTGACCATGGAAACCGTCAGCCGCACCTTCACCAAGCTGCGCCAGCAGGGCCTGATCGCCCTGCCCCATCTGAATACCGTCGAGATCCTGGACGAAGCCGGCCTGCAGAAGCTCTCGGCCGACGAGTCGTACTGACCCCGCCTCACCCGCGCAACAGCACCTCACGCAGCGCCCCATACGCCGGTGCACAGGCTTCGGCCTGCGCGGGCCGCTCCAGCAGCGCGGCCAAGGCCGGCGGCACGTCCAGCGCCTGCCCGATCAGCGGTTCCACCACCGACTCGAACTTGGCCGGGTGCGCCGTCGCCGCGACTGCCCAGTGCCCCTGTGCACCCGCGGCGCGCAGGTGCTCCAGGCGCGCCACCGCCGTCGCCGTATGCGGACAGAACACCTCTCCATGCAGATCATGGCGCCGCTTGATCAGTTCGCGGATGGCCGCGTCATCGATCGCCTCCGCGCTGAACGCAGCGCGCAGTGCCACATCGTCGTCGTTGTAAAGCCAGCGCAGCCGCTCGAAGTTGCTCGGTGCGCCCACGTCCATCGCATTGGCGATGGTGGCGACGCTGGTCTGTGCCTGGTAGGCCTCGCCGTGGAAGTAGCGCGGCAGCACGTCGTTGGCATTGGTCGCCAGCGCAATCTGCCCCAATGGCAGGCCCATCGCCCGCGCCAGGATCGCCGCCATCGCATTGCCGAGGTTGCCGGTCGGGATCACCAGGTTGAGCACGTGCCCGGTCTGTGCCTGATGGACCAGCGCGGCGTGTGCGTAGTAGCTCATCTGCGGCAGCCAGCGGCCCAGGCTGATGCTGTTGGCCGAGCTCAGCGGCACCGCCTCCTGCAGCTCGCGATCGCCCAGCGCCCGCTTCACCATCGCCTGGCAATCATCGAACGACCCGGCGACGCGCAGTGTGTGGATGTTGTCGCCGAAGCACCCCAGCTGATGCGCCTGACGCGGCGAGACGCGGCCGTCCGGGTACAACACCACCACCCGGATTCCCGGCTGCCGGTGGAAGGCCGCGGCGACGGCCGCGCCGGTGTCGCCGGAGGTGGCGACCACGATCGTCAGCGGACGCTCCCGGCCTTCCTGAAGACGGGCCAGACACGCTGCGAGGAAGCGCGCACCGAAGTCCTTGAACGCAGCCGTCGGCCCATGGAACAGCTCCAGCACATGGTCATCGGCGGTCGCCAGGGGGCGCAGTGGCGCATCGACGTTGAAGGCCTGCTCGCAGAGTTCAGGTAGCACCTGCTCCAGGGCATCGTCATGGAAATACGGTGCCAGCACGGCTGCAGCCGTCTGCGCGAAAGAACCCTGCGCCGACCAGTGCTGAAGACGCGGGCGGTGTTCGGGAACATACAGGCCGCCATCCGGGGCAAGACCCGCGGCAAGCGCCTGGCTGAGCGAGGTGGCGGGAGCAGCGTGACGCGTGGAAACGAACTTCATCGGACATCCCAAAGTAGAAAGAGTGGACGCGTCACAGCAAGCGCGCGGCGGGGGCATTCAAGGGCGACACCCAAGCCTGGCTGTCGAAGCCGGCCTCGGCAAATGCCTGTTGCACGGCCGCCTGCGCGGCAAGGGCCGCATCACGCTGCTCGAACCAGGCAAACACGCTCGGCCCTGCGCCGGAAATACTGGCGCCCATCGCCCCGCCCGCCAGCGCCGCATCGCGCGCGGCGGCGAACCCGGTGATCAGACCGGCACGGCGCGGCTCGACCAGCACATCACGCAGCCCGGCACGGATCAGCGAGGCATCGCCGGTGTAGCAGCCACTGAGCACCAGCGCCAGATTCGCGCTCTGCGCGACGAACTCGCCCAACGCGTAATGCCCCTGCAGCGCGGCGCGCGCGCGGCGGGTCTCCAGCACCGCCTCGGGATGCACCAGCAAGCTGTGCCACGCGGCGGGCACCGGCACCGGCACCAAGCGATCCGCTGTGCTCAGTACGAGGCCGCCCAGCAGCATCGGCCCGAGGTTGTCGCCATGGCGGCCACCGCTGGCCACCGCCTCGCCGGTCAACGCGAACGGATACAGCGCCTCGCGCGACAATGGCTGCGGCAACAGCGCATTGGCCGCGACCAGCGCCGCCACGCACGACGCGGCCGAACCGCCCATGCCCGAGCCCAGCGCGATGCCCTTGTCGATCTCCACCTCAAAGCCGAACGGCAGATCCAGCGCGGTATGCAGCGCGATCAACGCCGCGCCGGCCGTGTTGTCCTCGGCCACCAACGGCAGGTCCACCGTGGTGCCTCGGATCGCCCGGATCTGCACCACGCGCGCTTCAATGCGCCGCACCGTCACGGTATCGCCAACGCCCTCGATGGCGTGCCCAAGGATGTCGAACCCGACCCCCACGTTGCCGACCGAGGCCGGTGCGAACGCGCGTGCCTCCGTCATGCTGCCCACACTCACAAACGTGCTCCTTCACCCACCGCCACGCGCAGCACATCGGCGAACACACCGGCGGCGGTCACCTCCGGCCCCGCGCCCGGTCCCTGCACCACCAGCGGGTTGTCGCAGTAGCGACGCGTAGTGAACTGCACGACGTTGTCGGTCAGGCGCAGGTTCGCGAAGGCATGCCCGACCGGCAGCGCAACCAGGCCGACTTCAGCACCGTCCGGCGTGAGGCGCGCCACATAGCGCAGCACGGCGCCGTCAGCTTTGGCGACTGCCAAACGCTCGGCGAACACCGCATCGATCTGCGGCAGGCCGGCCATGAAATCGTCCACGCTGGCCTGGCGCAGGGCTTCAGGCACCAGGCTCTCCACGCGCACCTGCTCCAGGCTGAGCTCCCGGCCCGCCTCACGCGCCAGGATCACCAGCTTGCGCGCGACATCCACGCCGGAGAGATCATCGCGCGGGTCCGGTTCGGTATAGCCCATGCCACGCGCCTGGCTGACCAGCTCGGAGAACGGCACCTGGCCGTCGTACTTGTTGAACAGCCACGCCAGCGTGCCGGAGAAGATGCCGTCGATCGCCAGCACCTCATCGCCGGTATCGACCAGGTCGCGCAGCGTGGTGATCACCGGCAAGCCGGCACCGACCGTGGCTTCATAGCGGAATCGCGCACCACTGCCAGCCGCTGCCTCGCGGATCGCGTGATAGCGCTCCAGCGGACCGGCACCGGCCTGTTTGTTCGGGGTGACCACATGGATGCCTGCGGCCAGCCAGCCGGCATAGCGGTCGGCCACGTCGGCACTGCCGCTGCAATCGATGATCAGCGCGTGCGGCAGATGGGCGGAGAGCAGATGTTCGGTGAACGCCTCCAGATCACTCGGCTGCGCCGGGCCGGACAGCGCCGCGCGCCAGTCACCCTTCAGGCCGCGCTCGTCCAGCACCATGCGCGTGCGCGAGGCGACCGCGCGCAGACGCAGATCCACATTGGCGCGGCCGAGCAGCTGCACCTGGGCCGCCTGAAGCTGATCGAGCAGCGCCGCACCCACATTGCCCGGGCCGATCACACCGACCGAGAACGTCTGCGGCGACAGCCAGAACCCGGCATGTGCCGCGCGCAGGGCCTTGGTCGCATGACGGCTGTCCACCGCCACCGAGATGTTGCGCTCCGACGAGCCCTGCGCGATCGCCAGGATGTTCACCTGCGCGCGGCCCAGCGACTCGAACAGGCGCGCGGCCACGCCGGGCTGGCCGGCCATGCCATCGCCCACGGCGGCCAGCACGCTCACGTTGTCGGTCAACTGCACACGCTGCACCTGGCCCAGGCTCAACTCATGCGCGAACGCCTGCAGCAGCGATTCACGCGCCCGCACGGCCTCGGCCTGCTTCACCACGCAGCAGATCGAGTGCTCGGACGAGCCCTGCGAGATCATCACCACCGACACATGCGCATTGCGCAGCGCCGCGAACACCCGCTCGGCCGTGCCGGGCACGCCGATCAGGCCGGTGCCTTCCAGGTTGATCACGGCCAGATCCGGGCTCAGGGTCAGGCCCTTGATCGGCCCCGAAACGGTGCGCTCGGCGGTGATGCGCGTACCCGGATGGTCCGGATGGAAGGTGTTGCGGATGATGATCGGCAGGCCGCGCTCGATCGCCGGCGACATCGTCTGCGGGTGCACCACTTTGGCGCCGAAATAGGCCAACTCGCAGGCTTCGTCGTAGCTCAGCGCTTCCAGCTGGACCGCCTCGGGCACCACCCGCGGGTCGGCCGAGAGTACGCCGTCCACGTCGGTCCAGATGTGCAGCTCATCGGCGTTGAACAACGCGGCGAAGATCGCGCCGGAGTAGTCGCTGCCGTTGCGGCCCAGCGTGGTGATGCGGTCCTGGCGATCGCGGGCGACAAAACCCGTTGCCACGATGCGCGATTGCGGATGCTGCAGGCGCCACTGGGCCAGACGCTCGGCGCTGCGCACCCAGTCCACGTCCACGCCCAGTTCGCCGCGCTCGATCACCAGCACATCGCGCGCGTCCAGCACCGCGCAGTCTTCGCCCAGCGTCTGCAGGTACTTGCCCAGCAACTGAGCCGAGTACACCTCCCCCATGCCCTGCACGCGATCCAGCACTTCGGTGGGCAGGCCGCCGATCACCGCCAGCGCACCCAGTACCTCGGCCAACTGGTCGAAGCGCTGGTCCAGCCACTCCACCGTTGCCCCGGCGTGTTCGCCCAACAAGGCAACCGCCGCACCGCGGTGGCGTGCCCGCAACGCGTGCCACTGCTCGCGCCAGGCCGAGCCATCTTCCGCCGCCAACGTGGCCACGCCGATCAGCGCATCGGTGACGCCCTTCATGGCCGAGACCACGGTGACCTGCATCGCTTCCTCGCGCGCCAGCAGCAACTGCGCGACATGGCGATAACGCTCGGCATCGGCCACCGAGGTGCCGCCGAACTTGTGGACCACGGTGGTCACGCCGGCCCGCGCGGCGACGGAGACGGCGGGCTGGGCGGAGGGTGGAGCGGAAGCGGCGACAGAAGACATGCTGACCTCGATGGGAGGCCCCGCGTCACATCAGGTTTGAGAGTTTCCCCCGCCACCTGATCTGGGTGCGGGGCCGTGGTTTTCGGAAATTACGCGAAGACGACGGGCCGCACCGGGCGAGTGGTGGCGGTGGTAATGATGGTGGTACCGGTCGACACGGCCTGGCCCCCCGCGGAGGCGGGAAGGAGCAGGCTGACGTGGGCGGCGGGGGTGACCATGGGCCAAGAAAACTACGCTACCGCCCTGCTTGTCAAGTGCTGCGCTGCAAAAGATGGCGGCACGTAAACCGCTGCGATCGTCGGTCAAAAAGTTGCGAATGACACCATCCAGACAGCACAACGCCTGCCCTACCCCACATGCTCGGCCACCGCCGCGGGCGGCCGATGCGCGTGCGCGCACATCAGCACGCCCGACACCAGGCAGACGATGGCAACCGTCTCCATCAGCGTCGGCCAGCGCTGCTGCCAGGCAAAGCCGTACAACAGCGCGAACAGCGTTTCGAAAACAATCATCTGGCCGGTCAGGGTCAGCGGCAGGTTGCGGCTGGCCCGGTTCCAGCACGCGTTGCCGAGCACCGAGGCGACCACCGCCACACCCGCACTGATCAGCCAGAAATTGAGCCACTCGCCCGGCGGATGCACGGTCGCACTGGTCAGGAACGCACTCGGCACCAGTACGAGGGCGAGCGCTCCGGTGGTGATGCCGGTCAGCAGCGACCAGTCATGGCCGGACAGATCCGGGCGGCGTGCCAGCCAGCGGCTGTTGCCGATGGAATACACCGCCCAGGACAACAGTGCACCGACCGCGCACAGCAGCCCGAGCAAGCGGCGCCCGGCCGAGCCCTGCGCGTGTTCGGCCATCAAGGCTTCATAGCCCACCAACGCCACGCCGAGCAGGCACAGCAGCAGCGCCGGGGCCAGGCGTCGCAGTGGCACCGCCCCTTCCTCGCGTACACCCGCCAGGGTCACCACGACCGGGATCAACCCCACGATCAGCGAGGCGGCCGCACCACCGGCCCACTGCACCGCATTGGCCAGCAGCAGGAAGTACACCAGGTTGCCGGCCAGGCTCAGCCACAACAGGCCACGCCACTCAGGCCAGCCGAGCCGATCCTTGAGCTGGCGCCAGCGCGGTGCCAGCAGCACGACAGCAATCAGGCCGTAGACCAGATAGCGCCCCGCCGAGAGCTGCACCGCAGTGAAGCTGTGCAGCATCGCCGGGGCCAGGAACACCACGCCCCATAGCGCGCCGGCGGCAACGCCGTTGGCGATGCCCACTCCCATCGATCGTTTCATTGCGGCTCACGCGGTATGCATTGGCCGCGCAGTGTAGAAGCCGCGCACCGCGACGTCTTGACCGAGGCTACTGCCTGCGGAAGGCCTGCGGGGTCAACCCGGTTTCCCGGCGCAGGGCTCGAGTCAGCGCACTGTGCTCGGAGTACCCTGCATCGAGGGCGATCGTGGCGATGCTGTCGGTGCTGGTGAGCAGCCGGTGCTTGGCCCAGCGCAACCGGCAGGCACTCAGCCAGGCCTGCGGTGGCACCCCGAATTCCTGGACGAAGGCCGCGTGCAGGCGACTGCCGCTGATGCCGACCAGTGCCGCCATGCGGGCCACGTTCCAGTCCGCCCCCGGATTGGCTGACAGCCGGGTGCACAGTGCATGCAGGCGTGCCGCGCTGCCGGCAGGTGCGTATTGCTGAAGCAGGGTCGCCAGCAGATCGTCACTGCCGCGCGCGGGCGCACCGGCCAGGCGCTGGCGCAACCCCTTCGGCAATGCCAGCCAGCGTTGGCGACGCAGATGTTCGAGGGTGAGGTCATCAATCACGCCCGCCGGGCAATCGACGATCAACATCAGATGATCGCCATCGCCGGTCTGGGCATGTCCTTCGCCGGGCGCGACGAAGGCACCCTGCAGCACATCCAGGCGGCCGCCCACTGCGTCGAGCTCGACATCCAGATCGCCGCGCAGCGGCAGGATCCATTGCGCAAAGTCATGCCGGTCCACATCGCTGGACGTTCCGTAACACCGCAGGTGGCAGGCGCTGGCGTGCATGCCGATAGTCTGCGCGCAGGGCGAAGGGCGCTGCAAGCTGCGCATCCGCGTACCATGGCAGCCGACCCGTACAACATGGAGCGTTCGCCGTGGCCTGCAGCATCGTCCCCTTGAGTGATCGCCCCGACCTGTTGCCGGTCATCGCCGCATGGTATTTCCAGGAATGGGGCAGCCATGTTGCTGGACTCACCCTGCTGGACGAGCAGCAACGGTTGGAGATCTTCCTCCAGGACGATGAGCTGCCCCTGCTGCTTGTGGCACTGGAGGGCGAGGTCCCCGTCGCTGCCGCGCAGCTCAAATTCCATGAGCGCACGGAGCGCCCCGAACGCCTGCATTGGCTGGGGGGCGTCTATGTCCACCCGGACCATCGCGGCCGCGGCTTGGCCGAGACGGTCATTGCGGAACTACTGGCGCGCGGCAAGGCCCTTGGCGTGCGGGACATCTACCTGCAGACCGAAGCCGATGATGGCGGCCTGTATCGCCGCCTGGGTTGGGCACCGCTGGAATCGCTGCAGCATGCCGCGGGCATGCCGGTCCGGATCATGGTCCGCAGCGTGGCCGCCGACCGCGTCGACTGAACACGCGGTCGCAGGGCGTTGGATCGAGAATGAATGCGATGCCGTTGAACGACGTCAGCGGAAGCGCACCGGCTGCGGCGCCGGGCGGTCGGCCAGCGATCCCAGCGTAAAGGTGTAGCCAGCCTCTTCCAGCAGCTTGCGCATGCGCAGTTCCGCACGCTTGGGATAGGCCAGCGAAGTCGGTGCGTGCAGCGCGTAGGAGGTGGACTTGCCGGGCAGCGTTTCGCGCGTCACCGAGGACTGATTGGTCTCGCACGCGTTGGCCCACAGGTCCATCAGCACCTTCGGGCCGATGGATTGATTGTTGCTGAGACGAAGCGTCAGCCAACGCATGTGTTCCATGTCAAATCCAAGCGGCTCTTTGTCCCGAGTATGCACCAAATCCCCGGTGACCGTTCGCTGCCGTCTGGATGCGATTCCGCCTAGCGCTTGCCCCGTACAAACGAACAGCCCCGGCGGGGCCGGGGCTGTTCTGTGTACCGCTTCAGGGAGCAAGGCGGTGGCGACCGTGGGGAATCGCCGCCGCCTCGCAGGTCTGAAACTCAGTGCTTCATGGCGTGCTTGCGGTCGCGCATCACGGCATGGCATTCCTGCACCTGCGGCAGCAGACGCTGGACTTCCTGGCGCGCGGCCGGCGAGGTGTCGGCGTCGGTCAGGGTGTCCTTGAACGCCTTCAGCAGGCGATCTTCGGATTCTTCCAGCTCGGCCACGTAGCCGTACTGCTTGTCGCCCAGGGTGGCGCGCACTTTGCCGTAGAACTGCTGCATGGAACCGACGAAGGTGCCATGGTCGGCCGGCTTGCCACCGGCGGCGACAACGGTGGCGCTCAGCGAGCGGACGATCTCATTCTTGACACCGGCGATACGGGTGAAGAGCGCCGCCAACTCGGCATCTTCGACCTTGCCTGCGGCCTCGGTGTAGAACTCCTGGCCATCGCGGGCGATTTCGATCAGGTCGTTCAAGTTATGCGCGGTCTTCGATTCGGTATTCACTGCGATGTACTCCTGTTGGTCCGGTTTGACCCGTGTGTTGTTGTCGGGGTGAGTCGACTTTTCCGCATCGGCCATGAAGTCGGCGTGACACTCAAATCCCAGTGTTCAGCGACCTCAACGCGCTGCGCGATAGATGTGTACGGCGCGTCGTCGAGGTGCGAAATGCGTGTTACTTCCTTCAGCGCGCCAGCAACGAATTGGGGACGATGTCGCTCACCACATCGTCCGCCACGAAGCCCACACGCTGTTCCAGGCGGCGCAGGAAGTCACTGAAACCATGCGGTGCACGCGCGTGCCGGCGTGCGCTGGTCATCACGCGTGGACTGGCGAGCCGGGCCACCTGCATGCCGGCCCCGTGCATCGCCTGGATGAGCGCGACGTCCTCACCCGTGACCAGCGGCGCGAAGCCGCCGGACTGCCGATACGCCACCGCGCTGAAGCCCATGTTCGCACCGTGTACGTGCGGGTGCCCGTCCACCGCATGCTCGCCCTGCAGGAACTGCTCGCGCACGGCCTGCGGGTAGTCCAACCAGTCGCCCACCGCCACCACGCCACAAAAAGCGCTCGCACCACACTGCAGCTGGCGCGCAAGCCAATCCGGCGGGACCACGCTGTCTGCGTCGGTGCAGCCGATCCAGCGCGCACCCAGCGCCAACGCGCGCTCACTCGCTGCCGCACGCGCGACACCCACACACCCGGCGTCAACGCTGACCATCTCTACGCCCATGCGCTGGCAGATCCAGGCCGTCGCATCACTGCAGCGATCCAGCGCCACCACGATCACCACGGGCTCATCGCGCAGGGCCGGATGCAGCGCCGCCACCTGCAGCGACTGAAGGCAGGCCGCGATCAGCTGTTCTTCGTTGTGCGCGGGAAGGGTCACGGCGATCATCGCAGGCCCTCGCGCTCGGCCACCGAGGTGGTCTCGGCCGACCAACCTTCCAGCAGCATGTCCTCGTCGCGGTACGAGAACAGGCGTGGCAGGCTGTCATCAAACTGCGCGTGTACGAACGCGGCGCTGCAGCGCGCCTGCTCGAACGGCACGCGCCAATGGCAGGCGATCACTACGCCCTGCGGCGTGAGCGATTGGACCACCTGCGCCGCCAGCTGACGCATATCGTCTTGTGAGAGGTAGTAACCCATTTCTCCGAGCACGATCAGATCGAACGCGCCTGCTGGCCAGTCCTGTGGATGACGGGCCTGCTCGATGGAGACGTGCGCGTGGCGTCGGGTGATCGCGCGCGCCGCGGCGACGGCGCCTTCGCTCAGATCAGTGGCGAGCAAGTGATCGCAGCGCTCGGCCAAGGCCGCTGTCAGCACACCGTTGGAACAGCCCAACTCCCAGCCACGGGCAACGCGCTCGCGCGGCAGACTGGCCAGGGTGAGCGCACGCTTGCGCTGCTCATACCAGCGGGTGCGGTACTGGAAGGGATCCTCTTCCTCGTACAGCGCATTGAAATAGGCGACATCGCTCATCCGATCACTACCTCGTAGTTGCGTTCGAACCGCTGCAGCACATCGGCAGGCAGGATGGGCTCGCACTCCAAGCCCTCCACCGCACCGGTCTGGGTCACGAATCGCTGGATCGCATCGCGCTTGCTGCCCACCAGCTCGTCATCCAGCGCATAGCGTGTGGCCGACGCCCAGACCGTCGCTGCCGCCGCGGGATCCAGCCAATGCCAGCCCCACACGGGGTATTCCTTCACTGCGGCGCCGCGTGCGGTGCAGGCCTGCACGCAGGCACGCGCGACCGCTTCATGGTCCGGATGCCCGTCTAAGCGCCACGGTGCCAACACCAGATCATCTGGCTGCAGCAGGCTCACCAACTGCTCGCCAATCCATGCCTCGCTGGCTGTCACCGCGCCATCGCCGATGTGCCAGGCGATCCGCGCTGCACTCGCCAAGCCCAGGCAACGCAGCGCCTCGTCCAGCTCAGCGGCACGGGCCACGCGCAGCCGCTCGGGCAACCACGCAGGGTGATCGGGATAGCAGGCCTCGCCGTCCGTCACCGAGATCACCGTGACGGGCAGCCCCGCCTGGTGCGCAAGCGCCATCAGGCCACCGCAGGCCAGCACTTCATCGTCGGGATGCGGCGACACCACCACCAGCCGTCGTGCATCGCCGAACAGCGTTGCAGGGGACGCGAGCGGCAGTGTCTGCAACCACGGCGATGCCGCCCACTGCGCTTCGGTCACGCCGCCGCCTTCAATCTGACGATTCACAGTGTCCACGTACGCCCCTCGCGGTGCATCAGGTTGCCAAGATGCTGCCAATCGCGGTCCGCGTGGCTCTGGCGGATGAAGACCGTCAGGTCGGCCCAGCGCAGCGCGTGTGCCGGGTCCATGCACATGGGGCCTGGCCCAAGCGCCCTGCCCACCCGATCCAGCGTCAGGGTGGCGGCGCGCTCCACGGCGCTGCGCGCCCGCACGATCTCGCGCTGATGGGGTTCGTCGGGCTGCGCATCGATCAGCGCGGCCAACTCGCGCAGCAGGGATGCGCACGGCGACAGCGCCAGGTCAATCTCACCGAGCAGGCCGGATGCCGGCCCCGGCTCATCGGCACGCGCGCTGCGCAGCAGCGGCTCGGCCAAGGCACTGGCCCCGCCAAACCAACAGGCCGCGATGCCCGCGCCGCCATGCCAGAAACCGGGGCGCTGCAGATAGGCGTCGCCCGCACCGATTTCGACGGCCGGCACCTGATCGAAGCGTGCCGTGCCACTCGGAACCCGCCCCATGCCCGTCGCCTGCCACGTCTGCGGCAGGAAACTCACGCTGGCGCGGCGCACCGGCACCAGGAACAGCCGCGAGCGGTCGTCGTCGCGCACCGTCACCAGCGCATGGTCAACCCAGCTGGCGCCGGAGCACCACGGCTTGTCACCGGAGAGCGTGCCGCTGGCCCGATCGAAGCGCAGAGTTGCTGCCGGCCCTTCGGCTGCCCATACCGCACCCAGCCGATCACTGTCCGGCATCGCGGCGCCAAGTTCTTCCAGGATTGCCTGCGCGTCGTAATGTGCTTCCAGCACCTTGGCCAGGCACAGATCGCGCGCGGCCATGTGCGCCAGCGCCTGCCAGCGCAGCAACGTATCCCCGCTGCCGGGGCTCGGCAACGAGGGTTGGTGTTCGATCCACGCGCGGGCCTGCGCCTGCAGGTCGTCACCATTGGTCACCGGATGTTGATGTGCAACCGGGGGTGCAGCAGGAGCCACAGCGTTCATATCAGGGCGTCAGGATCACCTTGCGGCAATCCTCCTCTTTGCGGTCGAAGATCTCGTAGCCACGCACCGCGTCTTCCAGCGACAGCCGGTGGGTCACGATCACACCCGGATCCAGCCGGCCTTCGCCGATATGGTCGAGTAGCTCGGGCATCAGCTTCTGCACATGGGTCTGGCCCATCTTGAAGGTCAGGCCCTTGTCGAATGCATCGCCGAGCAGGAAACCGTGAATGAAGCCGGCATACACACCGGGGATGCTCACCGTGCCACCACGACGGGTGGCCGCGATGCACTGGCGGATCGCCACGCCGCTGCTGCCTTCCACCTTGAGCGTGGTCAGCGCCGACTCCAGCGCACTGCCCTCCGCTTCGAAACCGACCGCCTCGATCGTCGCATCCACACCACGACCGTTGGTCTGGGTGATGATGTACTCCGCTGGATCTTCCACCTTGGTGAAATCGATCGGCGTCACGCCGTAGGTCTGCTGCGCGAATGCCAGGCGATACGGCAGGTGATCGACCATGAAGATCGTCTCCGCACCGAGCAGGCGGCAGCACGCGGCACTCATCAGCCCGACTGGACCGGCACCGAAGATCGCCACCGTGGAGCCCGGTTTGACGCCTGCATTGAGCGCGGCCTGGTAGCCGGTCGGCAGAATGTCGGACAGGAACAGCACCTGCTCATCAGCCAGCGCATCCGGAACACGCAGCGGCCCGACATTGGCCTTCGGCACGCGCACGAACTCTGCCTGCCCACCCGATACACCGCCATACAGATGGCTGTAACCGAACAGTGCCGCTGGCGGGCGGATGCCTTTTTGATTCACTGCCGCGCCCTTGCCGGTATTGGTGGTCTCGCAGGCCGCGAACTCAGTGAGCCGGCAATGGAAGCACTCACCGCACGCGATCACGAACGGAATCACCACGCGATCGCCCGGGCGCAGATCCATCACGCCTGCACCCACCTCTTCCACCACGCCCATGAATTCGTGGCCCAGCACGTCGCCCGTGTGCAGATCCGGGATCTTGCCGCGGTACAGATGCAGATCCGAGCCACAGATCGCCGTGGCGGTGACGCGCAGAAGGATGTCGTCCGGGGCGGCAAGCGCTGGGTCCGGCACGGTATCGACCCGTACGTCCTTGCTGCCGTGGTAAGTCAGTGCGCGCATAGCAAACTCCGTGTCCAAGTACCTCTGTGGTACGTGGTACGGCGTGGCAGCGTCGTGACCGCACCGTGTGCGGGGCGTTCACCCCGCCACTTTGCAGGCTGATACTCCCGCCACGCGGAGCGCTTGCCCTCGCGTGAGGCATGAATCATTCATTCTGCCGGTGCGCTGTCGGCCGGCAGCGTGTTACTCCACTGAAGGCGCCGAAGGCGTCTCCGGATCCGGCGGCAGCTCCTGCGGCGGCGATGCAGGCGCGGGATCACCCTCCGGCGGTACCTCCTGCGGCGGCTCCTGCGCCGGTGGATCGCCTCGGCCGGGCTCTTCCACCGGCGGCGGGGGCGGCATGGGGTCCGGGGTCGGGTCCGGCACCTGGGCGATCGCATCATCGCGTGGGGTCATCGCTTCACTGTCCAGTGGCATGTACATCGCACGTTTTCCTGTTGTGGGGCGGCTTCGACGCTACGCGGCATCCCGTCAACATCCAGCGAGGGCGACGCCGCCGGGCGCGTACGCCGGATCAGTCATCGCCTTCGGAACGGCCTTTGTGCACCGTGATCTCGCCCGAGGTTTCCAGCACGGCCAGCTCGACCTGCGCGAAGCCCTCACAGCCGTTCGCGCGCATCGCTACTTCCAGATCCGCCGGGCTGACGTTGCAGCGTTTCACCTGCTCCCAGTAGATCGTGCCGTGCCTCGCCAGCACCACGGGCACGCCCTCCACGATCTCGTTGAGGCGCTTGCTGCGCGCCCCCAGAAAGCCGACGAACCAGTTCAGGCCGATCAGGGTGGCCGCCAGAATGAGCCCGCCGGGCAGCGAAGTGTCCTCACCGATCAGCGAGTTCTGCACGGCCGTACCCAGCAGCACGATCACCAGGATGTCGAACGGCGTGGATTGGCCCATGGACCGCTTGCCGCTCATCCGGGTCAGCACCAGGACCACCACATACACCGCGACCGCGCGGAACACGAACTCCCACCATTCCATCCCCAACTCGAACATCTCATGCATCGCGGCAGCCTCTGTATGGCGAGGTCTGGACGATAGGAATTACCAGGTGAAGCCGGTGGGAGCACCCGCCCTTCACGGCGCCCCCGCCCCTTCGTAACAGCGGCAGGGCTAGCGTCGAGTCATTACCGCCCTACCCGTTCGCGCAGGAGACACGCCATGCAGCACGACAAGACCCCGCCCACCTCCGCCGACGACGCCCATGCCATGCACAACTGCCCGCCAGCGGAAGGCGCCGTCGACAAGAAGCGCACGTCGGAAAACCACGATGAGGCGTTGGAAGAGACGTTTCCGGCCAGTGACCCGATCTCTCCTTTTGTTGCGGCCAAGCCGCCTGACGATGACAAGGACGCAAAAGACCCGGATGCAGCGCGGCTGAAGACGGAGAACGAGGGCTATAACCAGCACGGCCACGGTAAGGGTGGCAAGGCGGGTGAAGGTGAGCCGGATGGCGTCCGTGAGGACGACGGCATCACCCAGCCGAACTTTGGCCAGGGTGATACGTCTGGCAAGCAGACCCCGGAGCGTTGATCAAACAAGGAGATGTCATGACGACTGCGCCGCGAGCACCTGCTACCAAAGAAGATGACCAGCAGAAGAGCCATACCCCGGACAAGCTGAGGAACGATGACGCCCGGTGGAAAGACAAGGACATGCCGGAGGCGGAGCATGGGGCGACCCCTGAGGATTATGAGCGGCCGCAAGCAACGTAGTTTGCGCGGCGCCCTCCGGTTGAGCGGGCAATCTGCTTTGGAGGGATGCACGGCTGCAGAGCCAACCTGTTTGCCTGTATCCTTGCAGGCCCTGTTGGCCCCGTAGCTCAGCTGGATAGAGCGTCCCCCTCCTAAGGGGAAGGTCGCCCGTTCGAATCGGGCCGGGGTCACCAACGACCGTTGCTTTCGCGCCAGTGCCGACCGGGCGGCTTCCGCCATGGTCTTGTGCCGATCGGCGCGCTGCACCGCCAGATGAGGCACTACGCCCCTCTGTTACCATTCGGGGTTCAGCTTGCCGCCCCCCACCCTGCCAGCGGCCAGCGCCTTACAAACGCAACGCAACAGGAGTTTGCATGTCCTCTGACCTGCTCAAGGCCCTCGGCCTCGACGCGACCAACGCTGGCACCTACCTTGGCAACGGCGAGTGGTCCACGGCCACCGATGCCGGTGTGATCACCCCGGTGAACCCGACCACCGGCGAAGCCATCGCCCAGGTCTACGCGACCACCGACGCCGACTACGAAACCATCGTGGCCCGCGCCCAGGAGGCCTTCAAGGTCTGGCGCACCACCCCGGCCCCGCGCCGTGGCGAAGCCGTGCGCCTGTGCGGTAACGCCCTGCGCGCCAACAAGGATGCCCTGGGCTCGCTGGTCGCGCTGGAAATGGGCAAGAGCAAGCCCGAAGGCGATGGCGAAGTGCAGGAGATGATCGACATCGCCGACTTCGCCGTGGGCCAGAGCCGCATGCTCTATGGCTACACCATGCATTCCGAGCGCCCGGGCCACCGGATGTACGAGCAGTACCAGCCGCTGGGCCTGGTCGGCATCATCAGCGCGTTCAACTTCCCGGTCGCGGTATGGGCATGGAACTCCTTCCTGGCCACGATCTGCGGCGACATCTGCCTGTGGAAGCCGTCCAACAAGACCCCGCTGACCGCGATCGCTTCGATGCGCATCTGCAATGAGGCGCTGCGCGAGGGCGGATTCCCGGACCTGTTCTTCCTGATCAACGATGCCGGCACCGAACTGTCGCAAAAGATGGTGGCCGACAAGCGCGTGCCGCTGATCAGCTTCACCGGCTCGACCCAGGTCGGCCGCCAGGTCGCCGAGAAGGTCGCGCATCGCCTGGGCCGCTGCCTGCTGGAGCTGGGTGGCAACAACGCGATCATCCTGGATGAAACCGCCGACCTGAAGCTGGCGGTCCCGGGCATCGTGTTCGGCGCCGTCGGTACCGCCGGCCAGCGCTGCACCACCACGCGCCGCCTGATCGTGCACGAATCCATCCATGACGACGTGCTGGCCACGCTGATCAAGGCGTACAAGCAGGTCGAAGGCAAGATCGGCGATCCGACCGACCCGGCCAACCTGATGGGCCCGCTCAACAGCGAAGGCGCAGTGGAGCAGTTCCTGGCCTCGATCGAGAAGGCCAAGGCCAGCGGCGGCACCGTGCAGACCGGCGGCACCCGCATCGATCGCGCGGGCAACTTCGTGCTGCCGGCCATCGTTACCGGCCTGAAGAACAGCGACGAGGTCGTCCAGCACGAGACCTTCGCCCCGATCCTGTATGTGATGAAGTACAGCACGCTGGACGAAGCGATCGACATGCAGAACGGTGTGCCGCAGGGCCTGTCCTCCTCGATCTTCACCACCAACCTGAAGACCGCCGAGCGCTTCCTCTCGGCAGCGGGTTCGGACTGCGGCATCGCCAACGTCAACATCGGCACCTCGGGCGCGGAGATCGGCGGTGCGTTCGGTGGCGAGAAGGACACCGGCGGTGGCCGTGAGTCCGGCTCGGACGCCTGGAAGGTCTACATGCGCCGCCAGACCAACACCATCAACTACTCCGACTCGCTGCCGCTGGCCCAGGGCATCAAGTTCGACCTGTGATGGACGCAGCGCCCCACCTGCCGGCCGGCCCGCGCCTGGAGTTCACCGGGCGCCGGGTGCTGATCGCCGGGGGCAGCAAGGGCATCGGGCGCGCGATGGCGCTGGCGTTTGCTTCGGCAGGCGCCCGCGTCTCGGTCTGCGCACGCGGTGAGGCCGGTCTGGCCGCGCTGCGTGCGGATGCCGGGGCGCTCGGCTTGGCCGTGCACACGGCCAGTGCCGACCTCTCCCAGCTGGACGACATCGGCCGCTGGCTGGCCGACGCCGCGCAGAAGCTGGGCGGCATCGACGTGCTGGTCAACAACGCGACCGGCTACGGCATGGCCGACGACGAGGCGGGCTGGGAAGCCAGTTTGAACGTCGACCTGATGGCCGCGGTGCGGGCTTCGCGGCTGGCCCTGCCTTGGCTGCAGCAGTCCAGTGATGCCTGCATTCTCCATCTGGCCTCGATCGCTGCCCAGCAGCCGCGCCCGGGTGGCGCGCCGTATGCGGCCGCCAAGGCTGCGCTGATGCACTACACCACCTCGCAGGCCCTGGCCCTGGCGCCGCAGCGGATCCGCGTCAATGCCATTGCCCCGGGCTCGATCGAGTTCGAGGATGGCTTGTGGGCGCGCCGGCGCGAGCAGGACCCGGAGCTGTATCGAAACACCCTGGCGAAGATCCCGTTCGGCCGCTTCGGCGAGCCGGCCGCCATCGCCAACGCCGCGCTGTTCCTGTGCTCGCCGCTGGCGGGCTGGATCACCGGGCATACCTTGAATGTGGATGGTGGCCAGGTCCTGATGGGATAAACCCGCCGCTGGCCCTATCATCGAACCACCCCACCGCGACCAGGACCTGCATGAGCCTTCCGCCCCGACAAACCAGTGCCATGGCCGTGGTCAGCCTGATCATGGGCATCCTCGGCTGGACCGCCCTGCCCTTCATCGGCAGCATCGCGGCGATCGTCACCGGCCACCTGGCCCGCGCCGAGATCCGCCGCCGCCCGCTGGAGCTGGAAGGCGACGGCATGGCCCTGGCCGGCCTGATCCTAGGCTGGATCATCGTGATCGGCAGCCTGCTCGCGCTGGTGGTGATTCTGTTGTTCTTCGGCGGACTGGCCTGGTTTGCCGCTACCCAATCGTGAGGTGCACATGAGCCGCTCGGATTCGACCGAACGCTTCAGCAGTCGGGTTGCCGACTACGTCCGCTACCGTCCCGACTATCCCCCGGCGCTGCTGGACTGGCTGCACCAGGACATCGGTGTTCCCACCGAGACCCTGGTCGCCGACATCGGCGCCGGCACCGGCATTTCCACCCGGCTGTTCCTGGCCGCTGGCCACCCGGTCATCGCGGTGGAGCCAAATGCCGCGATGCGCGAGGCCGCCGAGCAGTTGCTCGCGCCGGACTATCTGCGTCTGAAGGTTGCCGACGGCACCGCCGAAGCGACCGGTCTGGCCGACAACAGCGTGGGCCTGGTCGCCGCCGCACAGGCCTTCCACTGGTTCGACACCGCTGCGGTGCGCCACGAATGGGCGCGGATCCTGCAGCCCGAGGGCATGGCCCTGGTGTTCTGGAACTCGCGTCTGCTCGATGCCTCCCCGTTCCTGATCGGCTACGAACAGTTGCTGCTGGAGTTCGGCACCGACTACACCGAGGTGGCCGAGCGCTACCAGGACGATGACACCATGCGCGCGTGGTTCGGCGACGGCCTGCGCGGCATGGCCCGGTTGCCGAACGTGCAGCGCATGGACCTGGATGGCCTGCGTGGCCGCCTGCTCTCCTCCTCGTATGCCCCGCAGGCCGGTCACCCGCGCCACGCGCCGATGCTGGCCGCGCTGCAACAGCTGTTCGACGCCCATGCGGTGGACGGCCAGATCGCTTTTGAATACCAAACCCGTGCCTTTGTCGGCACGCTGGACTGATTGAACGCCATGTACTCGCTTGCCCGCCCCTTCCTGTTCGCCCTTGATGCAGAACGCGCCCACGGCCTTGGCCTGAGCGCGCTGGACCTGGCCTATCGCACCGGCACCACGCCGCTGATGGGCCGCCGCATCGACCCGCTGCCGACCAACGCGTTCGGAGTGAATTTCCCGAATCCGGTGGGCCTGGCCGCCGGCCTGGACAAGAACGGCGAGCACATCGATGCGCTGCTGGCGCTGGGCTTTGGCTTCGTGGAGATCGGCACGATCACCCCGCGCCCGCAGGCGGGCAACCCGAAGCCGCGTCTGTTCCGGCTGCCGGACCACCAGGCCATCATCAACCGCATGGGCTTCAACAACCTGGGCGTGGATGCGCTGGTGCGCAATGTCGAGCGTGCCAAGCGCCGCACCGGCCTGCTCGGCATCAACATCGGCAAGAACAAGGACACCCCCAACGAGCAGGCGTTCGACGATTACCAGCACTGCCTGCAGAAGGTGTATCCGCTGGCCGACTACATCACCGTCAACATCTCCTCGCCGAACACCGCCGGCCTGCGCGAACTGCAGGAAGAGACCGCGCTGCGCCAGCTGATTTCGCAGCTGCGCGAGAGCCAGGAAAGCCTGGCCGCCAAGCACGGCAAGCGGGTGCCGATGCTGGTCAAGGTCGCTCCGGACCTGAGCGACCGCGATATCGACGCCGCCGCGCGCGTGCTCGGTGAGCTCAAGGTGGACGGCGTGATCGCCACCAATACCACCATCGACCGCAGTGCGGTGGCCGGTGACCCACGTGCTAATGAAGCTGGCGGCTTGTCCGGCGCGCCGTTGCTGGGCCAGTCGACCCTGGTGCTGCGCCGCCTGCGTGCGCGTCTGCCCGAGTCGATGCCGCTCATTGGCGTCGGCGGTATTCAATCCGGCGCGGATGCGGTGGCCAAAATGGCGGCCGGCGCCGCGCTGGTGCAATGCTACAGCGGCCTGATCTTCCGTGGCCCGGAGCTGGTGCACGAGTGCGTGGAGGCGATCCGCCGCCGCAGGGAGGCGCCCAGCCGCGGCGCGGTGGCACCGCTGTGAACGACGCCATGACTGCCTGGGCCATCACTGAAAGCGCCTCGCTGAAGGCGCTCAACACCTTCCACGTCGACGCCACCGCTGCGCAGCTGCTGGAGGTGTTCGATCCTTCCGTGCTGCCGGAGGTGCTGGCGTTGCCGCGCGTCGCCGACCAACCGCTGCTGGTGCTCGGCAGCGGCAGCAACGTGCTGATCGCCGACAACGTGGAAGGCACCGTACTGGTGTTCGCCAACCGCGGCATCGAGATTCTGGAGCACCGCGCCGACCACACCATCGTGCGTGCCGGTGCCGGCGTGAACTGGCATGGCCTGGTGATGTGGTCGCTGCAGAACGGCTTGTCCGGGCTGGAAAACCTGGCCTTGATCCCCGGCACCGCCGGCGCCTCGCCGATCCAGAACATCGGCGCCTATGGCGCACAGGTCGGTGAGTTCATCCAGGCCGTGGATGCCTGGGACCGACACGAAAGCGACTGGGTGCGCTTCGATGCGGAAGGCTGCCAGTTCGCCTACCGCGACAGCATCTTCAAGCACGATCCGGACCGTTACCTGATCACTGCGATCGAGCTGCGTCTGCCGCTGCTGCATGGCCTGCGCCTGGGCTATGCCGGGATCGCCGAGGAAATGGAGGCGATGGGTGTGGAGCTGCCGGTGGCCGCCGATGTGGCCAACGCGGTGATCAACATCCGCCGCCGCAAGCTGCCCGATCCGGACGTGCTCGGCAACGCGGGCAGTTTCTTCAAGAATCCGATCCTGCCGCTGGAGCAGGTGGAGGTGCTGCTGCAGCACTTCCCCGAGCTGCCGGTGTTCCCGGCCGACGACGACAGCCGCCGCAAGATCTCCGCGGCCTGGATGATCGAAAGCTGCGGCTGGAGGGGCTACCGCGATGGCGATGCTGGCGTGGCGCCGAGCCATGCGCTGGTGCTGGTCAACCACGGTCAGGCCACCGGCGAAGAACTGCTCGCGCTGGCGCGGCGGATCTCCGCCTCGGTCCTGGAGAAGTTTGGCGTGCCGATTGAACCGGAGCCCAGGCTGATCGGCGCACAGTGGTGAACCCTGCCCGCGCGTTACCGGTGGCCACGCCGTTGCGGGCCGCCCTGCTGATGCTCGGCAGTACCTTGGCGTTCGGATTGATGGCGATCGCGATCCGCTACGCCACCCGCTACGTGCCGACCCAGGAAGTGGCGTTCTTCCGCAACGCCTTCGGCCTGCTGGCGCTGCTGCCGATGCTGATCCGCCCGGGCAGCGCACCGCTGAAGACACAGCAGCTGCCGCGCTACTTCCTGCGCAGTGCGATCGGGCTGGCCTCGATGCTGTGCGCGTTCTGGGCGATCGGGCATCTGCCGATCTCCCAGGCGATCTCGCTCTCCTACTCCACGCCGCTGTTCGTCACCATCGCCGCCGTGCTGTGGCTGGGCGAAACGGTGCGCATGCGCCGCTGGGCGGCGGTGATCATCGGCTTCATCGGCGTGCTGATCATCGTGCGCCCGGGCTCGACCAGCTTCACCCCCGGCACTCTGGTCGCCGTGGGCGCTGCGGTGCTGAGCTCGTTGGTGGCGATCCAGATCAAGCAGCTCACCCGCGTGGACAGCGCCGATACCGTGGTGTTCTACACCTATGTGTTCTGGGTGCCGCTGTCGCTGGTGCCGGCGCTGTTCGTGTGGGTCTGGCCGACCGGCCTTGCGTGGGTCTGGCTGGTGGCCACCGGTGTGCTCGGCACGCTGGGCCAGCTGCTGTGGACGCGCGCCCTGCGCCTGGGCGAGGTCTCGGCGTTGACCCCGATCAGCTTCATGCAGCTGCCGCTGGTGAGCGTGCTGGGCTGGCTGCTGTTCAATGAGGCGCTGGACCGCTGGACCGTGATCGGCGCCGGCATCATCCTCGGCGCCAATGCCTACATCGCCCACCGCGAAGCGGTACTGGCACGGCGGGCGAAGTCGCAGGCCGTCACCGCGGCCGCCAAGCCGGGGGAATAGACCCCGCAGGGGGTGGTGCGTGGATGCTCTCCAGGCTCAATCCGAGCCGAACAGATCCCGCGTGTACACCTTGTTCGCCACGCCCTCCAGCTCCGGCGTCAGCCGGTTGGCGACGATGATGTCGGCCTCGGCAAGGAACGCCGCGAAATCGTTGACCACGCGGGAGCGGTAGAAGGTCGGCTCGGTCAGCACCGGCTCGTACACGATGACCTCGATGCCCTTGGCCTTGATCCGCTTCATCACGCCCTGCACCGCCGAGGCGCGGAAATTGTCCGAGCCGGCCTTCATCACCAGCCGGTAGATGCCCACCACCTTCGGGTTGCGGGCCACGATGTCATCGGCGATGAAATCCTTGCGCGTGCGGTTGGACTCGACGATGGCGTGGATCAGGTTCTGCGGCACCTTGCTGTAATTGGCCAGCAACTGCTTCGTATCCTTCGGCAGGCAGTAACCGCCGTAACCGAAGGACGGGTTGTTGTAATGGCCGCCGATGCGCGGATCCAGGCTGACGCCTTCGATCATCTGGCGCGTATCCAGCCCGTGCGAACTGGCGTAGGTATCCAGTTCGTTGAAGTACGCCACCCGCATTGCCAGGTAGGTGTTGGAGAACAGCTTGATCGCCTCCGCCTCGGTCGCGTCGGTGAACAGCACCGGCACGTCCTTTTTGATCGCGCCTTCCTTCAGCAGCTCGGCAAACACCGCCGCGCGTTCCGAACGCTCGCCCACGATGATCCGGCTCGGGTGCAGGTTGTCATGCAGCGCGCGGCCTTCGCGGAGGAACTCCGGCGAGAACAGAATGGCGTCGGCGTTGAACTTGGCCCGCAACGCGGCCGTGCAGCCGACCGGCACGGTCGACTTGATCACGATGACGGCCGAGGGATGGATCCGCACCACATCGGCGATCACTGCCTCGACCGAGCCGGTGTTGAAGTAGTTCGACGTAGGGTCGTAATCGGTCGGCGTGGCGACGATGACGAAGTCCGCACCTTCATAGGCCTGCGCAGGATCCAGCGTGGCGGTGAGGTTCAGCGCGCGATGGGCGAGGAAGTCCTCGATCTCGGCATCCTCGATGGGCGACTGGCGGGCATTGATCATCGCCACCTTGGCCGGATCGATGTCCAGCGCGACCACCTCGTGATGCTGCGCGAGCAGGACCGCGTTGGAGAGGCCTACGTAGCCGGTACCGGCGACGGCAATCTTCATTGGAGGTCCTTCTTCTGCAGCGCCCGGAGTTAACCGCGGATTTTAGCAAACGCGGCGGGGCGGGCGCCTGGGCGGCAGTGCTGCGTCGCGGCAGCGTTCTGGCACACACCGCGACCTGGGCAGTGGTCTGCCGTCGCGTCTGGGATTCGTGCGGCTACCCCCGCCCGCCCTGAAAAGCCTCGCCGCGTTACGCGTCATATTTGGCGCTTTATCGCAAACAAACATCAGTAAAGCGTCATATATGTCGCTTTACTGAAATTCAGCTTAAATGTCGTAAACCGCCATTCTTGACGCTTTATCGCAATAGTGCGATACAAAGCGTCAGGAGGGTCACCTTATGACGATCACACATCTGATGACGGACGAGGCTGTCCTGGCTGAGCTGGGGCAACGTCTCGCCCGCGTGCGGCTTTCGCAGGGCATCACCCAGGAGCAGCTGGCCGATGCTGCGGGCGTCTCCAAGCGCACCGTGCAGCGGCTGGAAGACGGCACGCCCGCCCAGCTGGCCAATCTGATCCGTTGCCTGCGCGCCCTCGGCAGGCTGGATGCGCTGGACGTGATGCTGCCCAGCGACGGCCCCAATCCGATCGATCTGCTGAAGCGCCGCGGCCACCAGCGCCAGCGCGCGCGACCCGGGGTGGCCGAGCCGGCACCCGCCAAGCCCTGGACCTGGGGCGATGAGCAATGAGCACCACGGCCGAGGTGCGCCTGTGGGGCAGCCGGATCGGCGCGGTGACGCTGGCCGACGGCGAGCGGACCGCGCAATTCGCCTACGACCCGGCCTTCGCACGCTCCGGCATTGAGGTCGCCCCGCTGACCATGCCGCTCGCGGCGGATCCGATCTACGGTTTCCCTTCCCTCAACCCGGCCAGCTTCCATGGTTTGCCCGGCCTGCTCGCCGACGCCCTGCCGGACAAGTACGGCAATACCCTGATCAATGCGTGGCTGGCCACGCAGGGCCGCACGCCGGACAGCTTCAATGCGGTGGAGCGGCTCTGCTACACCGGCACGCGCGGCATGGGGGCGTTGGAGTTCTCGCCTGTGCATGGACCGCGCGTGCGCACGGCACACAAGATTCAGATCGATGCCCTGGTCGCGCTGGCCACCGAGGTCCTGAGCAACCGCGACAACCTGCGTGCCTCGTTCGGCGATGAAGACCGTGCGGATGCGCTGCGCGACATTCTGCGCGTGGGTACCTCGGCCGGTGGCGCTCGGGCCAAAGCCGTGATCGCCTGGAACGAAAGCACCGGCGAGGTCCGATCGGGCCAGGCCGCGGCGGCGCCAGGCTTCAGCTACTGGCTGCTCAAGTTCGATGGCGTGCAGAACAACCGCGACAAGGAACTGGCGGACCCCAAGGGCTACGGCGTGGTCGAGTATGCGTACGCGCTGATGGCACGCGAGGCGGGCATCCAGATCAGCGAGTGCCGGCTGCTGGAGGAAGGCGGCCGCCGCCACTTCATGACCCAGCGCTTCGATCGCACCGATGCCGGGGGCAAGCGCCATATGCAGTCGTTGGCGGCGATGGCCCACTTCGACTTCAATGATCCCACGGCGTACTCCTACGAACAGGCCCTGCTGGTCATGCGCCAGTTGCGCCTGCCCATGGCGCAGCTGGAGGAACAGTTCCGGCGGATGGTGTTCAACGTGCTCGCGCGCAACCAGGACGACCACGTCAAGAACATCGCCTACCTGATGGACCGCCAGGGCCAATGGTCGCTGTCACCTGCGTTCGATATCACCTGGGCGTACAACCCGGACGGCGACTGGACGGCCCGGCACCAGATGTCGATCAACGGCAAGCGCGAGGGATTCGATCTTGCCGACCTGGCCGCCTGTGCCGCGACGGCCTCGATCAATGCCCGCCGCGCCCGGGACATCATCGAGCAGGTCCGGCAAAGCGTGCTGCGCTGGCCGCACTTTGCCGACGAGGCCGGCGTCGCCGAGGTCTGGCGCGATCAGATCCGTGGCAGCCTGCGCACGGACATCCGGTGAAGCGAGCGCCTCAGCTCTGATCAGACACTCCCCTCGTGCTCATGCAGGGTGATCAACGACTCCATCAGGTCCTCGTCCGCACTCGCGCACACGGCCAGCAGCACCGCTTCCTCGCAGCCGGTATCGACGATGTAGCCATGGCCCATCTGACTGTCGATATAAATGCCCTGCCCCGTCTCCAGCACCACCGGATCGTAGAACTCGGTGTGGACCTGGATGCGGCCTTCCAGCACGTGCACGTATTCCTCGCCCGGGTGGCGGACCAGTTCACCGAATTCGGCGGTGGTCTTGGCGCGCACCTTGGTCAGGATCGGAATCATCCGCTTGCGCCGCAATTCGGTGCACAGATAGTAGTAGTCGTAGTTGTCAGTCTGGACCCGCAGCGCCTTGTCCAGCGAGCCGAGGCTGCGCCGGGCGGTGACCGGCTTGGGCGCGCTGTCGCTGTCCGGCTCGGAAAACAGCTCGGACATGCGCAGGTTCAAGCGCTGCGCCAGGTGCTGGAGCTTGTCGTAGGTCAAGGTCAAGCGGTCGTGCTCGATCTTGGACAGCGTGGACAGGGGAATTTCCGTGTGCTCGCTCATTTCCTTGAGCGTCCAACCCTGGCGCGTGCGCAGACCGCGCAGCAGGGTTCCGAGCGTCGGGCTTTTGGGGCTCATCGACAGGACCTTTGGGCTATTGCTGGTGAAGTAGTGGATACGATACTACGTAGAGATGAATGCAATCCTGATCAGGATCGTTTCTTGTCGCGTTCGTCTCTCATTTCGCCTTTCAAGGCACTGAAAACGTTCCCAATGGCGGGGGAACGCCGCCTGTAGGCCTCGCACCCCCCCCCGATGTGCGCACAAGGCGACGGCCCCGGAGGGATCACGCACATTTGACATTTCTCTGATCAGGAATATTGTTGTCTGATTGAGATGGTTTTGGGCCCTCTGACGCAATTGCCTCGGGTGCCCCGTCTTCCAGTTCGCAAGGGGATCGTCACATGCGTGCGTTGTCAGGCTTTGTCGCGTTGTGTTGTGGGCTGTTGTTGACCTTCCAGGCGGATGCCCAGCAGCAGCCGCCCTCCCCGCCGGCCGCGCCGGTACCGCAGGCCGATTCCGTTGCCCGGCTGACCGCCGACGATGCGACCACCTGGCTGGATGGCTTCATGCCGTACGCGATCGTACGTGGCGATATCGCCGGTGCGGTGGTCACCGTGGTCAAGGACGGCCAGATCCTGGTCCGTCGCGGCTACGGTGTCTCCGATGTGGCCAAGCAGACGCCGGTGGACCCGGACCGCACCCTGTTCCGGATGGCCTCGGTCTCCAAGTTGATGACCTGGACTGCGGTGATGCAGCTGGTGGAAGCGGGCAAGCTGGATCTGGACGCGGACATCAACCAGTACCTGGATTTCAAGGTGCCCGAACGCGGCCTGCCGATCACGCTGCGCCAGCTGATGACGCATACCGGTGGCTTCGAGGCCAACATCAAGTACATGTGGACCAGCGAGGCGGTCGCCGAAGCCGGTGGCATCGAACTGGGGCCGTACCTCAAGCGCCGCGTGCCGGCGCAGATCTTCCCGCCGGGCACCGTGCCGGCGTATTCGAACTACGGCACCAGCCTGGCCGGCTACATCGTCGAGCGCGTGTCGGGCCAGCCGTTCGCCGAGTATGTCGAGCAGCACATCTTCGTGCCGCTGCAGATGCAGCACGCCAGCTTCCGCCAGCCGCTGCCGCCGGCGTTGCGCGCCCTGGTCACCCAGGGCTATGCACTGGGCTCGGGCAAGCCGCGTGCGTTCGAAGTCACCCCGTCCGCCCCGGCGGGTGCGCTGTCGGCCACCGGCAGCGACATGGCGCGCTTCATGATCGCGCACCTGAGCGCGGCGGGCGGTCATGACACGGCCATCCTGAAGGCGGCGACCAGCCAGCTCATGCTGACGCCGCAGACGCGCTTCGCGCCGCCGCTCAACACCATGGCGCTCGGGTTCTATGAGATCGACGTCAACGGCCAGCGCGTGGTGTCCCACGCCGGTGACACCTACTCCTTCCACTCGCAGCTGTTCCTGTTCCGCGACCACGATGTCGGCCTGTTCGTCTCGCTCAACAGCGCCGGCGCCAACGGCATCACGGGCCCGATCCGGCGTGAGCTGCTGGAGAACTTTGCCGATCGCTATTTCCCGGCCGCCGCCCCGGCCCCGTCCGTGGCCGCCGACGCCGCGCTGGCCAAGCAGCAGGCGCGCCTGCTGGCCGCGCCGAGCTATCTCGATTCGCGCCGTGCCGAAACCGGCATCGGCCGCACCGGCATCCTCACCCAGACGCGCCTGGAAGCCCTCGACGATGGCAGTCTGCGTCTGCCGCGCCTGAAGCAGCCCAACGGGCAGCCCACCACCTTCAAGCCGGTCGCTCCGTGGCTGTGGCAGGCGACCAACAGCGAGCTGCGCCTGGCCGCCATCCTCAAGGACGGCAAGCCGGTCGGCTTCGCGGTGGATTCGTCCTCCCCGTTCAACGTGTTCCTGGCCGCGGAAGGCTACCGCTCGGCGCTGTGGCTCAAGCCGTTGCTGACGGCTGCCGTGAGCGTGCTGGCGCTGTCCGCACTGGCCTGGCCCATCGCGGCGTTCGTGCGGCGTCGTCATGGCCGCGTGCTCGGCTGGCCGCGCAGCACCCTGCTGGCCTATCGCCTGAGCCGCGCCGCCTGCTGGTTCATGCTGCTGGTGCCGGCCGTGGCCATCGCCGTGATGGCCTGGGCGTCGGCGGATTTCGCCCGCCTCGACGATCGTCTGGATCCGGCGGTGATCGGGCTGGGCATCGGCTCGGTGATCGCCATCGTCGGCGGCATCGGCGCGACGGCCTGGAATCTGGTGCAGACCTTCCGTGCCGGGCGCAGCTGGCTGGCGCGCGTGTGGGCGGTGCTGCTGCTGATCGCCGCCTGCCTACTCGCTTACGCCCTGGTCCTGATGGGCCTGGCCGACTTCGCACTCAACTACTGACCCGTAGCCCCACCACGGGGCTGGAGACATCCTGTGAAACTGACCCTGCAGATCGACTCGCTTGCGTTGCTGGCCCCGTTCCGGATCAGCGGCTACGTGTTCGAACACGCCCCGGTACTGCGCGTGGAACTGGAAGACGGCGGCCATCGCGGCCGTGGCGAAGCCAGCGGCGTGTACTACTTCGATGACACGCCCGAGCAGATGCTGGCCACGCTGGAACTGCTGCGTGCGCGGATCGAAGCCGGCATCACCCGCGCCGAGCTGCAGCAGCTGCTCCCGCGCGGTGGCGCGCGCAACGCGCTGGACTGCGCCCTGTGGGACTTGGAAGCAAGCCGCACCGGCAAGCACGCCTGGGCACTGGCCGGCCTGTCGCAGACCCGTCCCCTGCTGACCACCTGGACGCTGGGCGCCGATGACCCGGGGACCATGCAATCGATCGCGACGGGGCGCTATGCGCCGGCCAAGGCACTCAAGCTCAAGCTCAGTGGCGATCTGGATATCGACATCGAACGTGTGCGCGCCGTGCGCAAGGTGCGCCCGGATGTGTGGATGGGCGTGGATGCCAACCAGGGCTACAGCGTGGATGTGCTCGATGCGCTGATTCCGGTGCTGCTGGAGAACGACATCAAGCTGCTGGAGCAGCCGCTGCCGCGCGGCCGCGAGGCCGAGCTCAAGGGCTTCGCGCGGCCGCTGCCGTTCGCCGCCGACGAGAGCGTGCAGGACGTCTCAGAGATCGAAGCGCTGGCAGGCCTGTTCGACGTCATCAACATCAAGCTCGACAAGGCCGGCGGCCTCACCGAAAGCCTGGCGATGGTCGGCAAGGCCCGCTCGCTGGGCATGCAGGTGATGGTCGGCAACATGATCGGCAGCAGCTGGGCGATGGGCCCGGCGTTCATCGTGGGCCAGCACTGCGACGTGGTGGATCTGGATGGCCCGCTGTTCCTGAGCGATGACCGGGTGCCGGGCCTGCGCTACGACGGCGGACTGGTGCACTGCGACGATGCCGTATGGGGCAAGGGAGTGCACGCATGAGCATGTTGCGCACCTTTGCTTCCGGCCTGTTGCTGGCATCAACCGCGGCGTTCTCGCCGCTGCATGCGCAAGCGCCGACGCCGGCTGCTGCACCAGTGCCCGCGACCACCGAATCGCCTGACGGCATCACGCCCGCGTCGGCGCCGGCCGGCACGCTGGATGCGGCCCGGGTCGACACCTTCCTCGATGGCCTGGTGCCCTACCTGATGGCGCAGGGCGATCTTGCTGGCGCCGTAGTCACGGTGGTCGAGAATGGCAAGGTCGTCACCGAGCGCGGCTTCGGCTTCTCCGATGTCGAGAAGCGCACGCCGGTGGATCCCAAGACCACCCTGTTCCGTCCCGGCTCGATCTCCAAGCTGTTCGTCTGGACCGCGGTGATGCAGCTGGTCGAACAGGGCAAGCTGGACCTGGACACCGACATCAACACCTACCTGGACATCAAGGTCCCGGCCAAGGGTGAGCCGGTCACGCTGCGTCAGATCATGACCCACACCAGCGGTCTGGAAGAGCGCATGCGCTACCTGATCGTGCTGGGTCCGGACCATCCGGCCAACCGCGACAACTACCTCAAGGACTGGGTGCCGAACCAGATCTCCGCACCCGGCACCAAGCCGGCGTACTCCAACTACGCCACCGGCATCGCCTCGTATATCGTCGAGCGCGTCAGCGGCCAGCGCTTCGAGGATTACGCTCGCCAGCACATCCTGCAGCCGCTGGACATGCAGTACGCCAGCTTCGAACAGAAGCTGCCGGCCGAACTGCTGCCGCACGCCGCCAAGGGCTACCTGCTGGGCTCGGGCAAGAGCTACCCGGCCGAGAAGAACACCGCGCCAGGCGTGGGTGGGCTGTATGCCTCCGGCGCGGCAATGTCACGTTTCATGATGGCCGCGCTCAATCATGGTGAGCTTGATGGGCAGCGCATCATGCGTGCCGAGACCAACGCGCAGATGCTGACCCCGCAGGCCGCGATCCTGCCGCATCTGCCGCGCATGACGCTGGGCTGGATGGCCTCGGACACCGGCGGCTACGAGACCCGCTCGCACGGCGGCACGATGCTGTTCTTCTATTCGTGGCTGTGGATGATCCCCGAACGCAACATCGGCGTGTTCGTGTCGACCAACAGCGTCGGCCGTGATGCGGCCGGCTCGGCCCTGCGTGCGCAGGTCTGGGAACGCTTCGTGGAGAACTTCCTGCCGACGTTGCCGATCGAAGCGGCGGGTCCGGGCGTGGATGCCGCTGTCGCGCGCGAACATGCCGCAGCGCTGGCCGGCGTGACCTGGCAGAGCACGCGTCGCTCGGACAGTTCGTACCTGCGCATGCTCTCGCTGTTCGCGCCGACGCGCGTGCACCCGCAGGACGACGGCACGATCACCGTCGATGGCCAGAAGGGCCTGAACGGTCAACTGCTGCGCTGGCGCGAGGTGTCGCCCTGGTTGTGGCAGCAGGAAAACGGCCGCGGCCTGTTGGAAGTGAAGGTCGAGGATGGCCGGCCGGTGTACTTCTCCGGCGGCCCGTTCGCCTCGGTGTTCGGCTTTGAACCGATTCCGGGCTGGCGTTCACCGGCGTGGCTGCGCCCTGCGCTGTTTGTCGCACTGGGGTTGCTGACGCTGTCGGCCGTGCTGCGCATCGGTGGCGTGTTCGTACGTCGTTACTACCGGGTCAGCGCACCGGCAGAAGGCCGCGGCCTGCGCTGGCTGCAGACGTTGTCGATCACCACGCAGCTGGGCACCGTGGTCGCCTGGGTGCTGTACGTGAAGTCGATCGCTGCACCAGGCGGGATTTCCGGTTACAGCAATGGTCCGCTGATCCTGATGCAGGCGCTGTCCTGGCTGAGCGTGTTCGCAGCCGTGGCCCTGGTGTGGGTGGCGGTCCGTGCGCCGGCCAGCTGGCCCCGCGTGCGCCGCTACGGTGCCTGGGTGGTCGCACTGGCCGGCGTGGTGGTGGCGTTCGTCGCCATCACCCAGCGCCTGATCAGTACCGGCCTGCAGCTCTGACCGACGGACGCCCCGCCCGATGATGATCGATGCACCGCGCAAGGCCTGCTTCGGGCAACCGCCAGGCCTGACCATCCTGTTCCTCACCGAGATGTGGGAGAAGTTCTCCTACTACGGCATGCGGGCACTGCTGGTCTATTACATGACCAAGCAGCTGCTGTTCTCGCAGGAACAGGCCTCGATGGTCTATGGCCTGTACACGGCGCTGGCCTACCTCAGCCCGGTGTTCGGCGGCATGCTCGCCGACCGCTGGCTGGGCAAGCGACGTGCGGTGATCCTGGGCGGGGCGATCATGGCGTTCGGCCATTTCCTGATGGCCTTCGATGCGCTGCTGTATCCGGCCCTGCTGGCGATCGTGCTCGGCAACGGCCTGTTCCTGCCGACCCTGCCCGGCCAGGTCGGCGATCTGTACCAGCGCGATGATCCGCGTCGTGGCTCGGCGTTCAACGTGTACTACGTGGGCATCAACCTCGGCGCGTTTCTCGCCCCGCTGATCTGCGGCACGCTGGGTGAGGTGTACGGCTGGCATGTGGGTTTCTCCGCCGCCGGCATCGGCATGCTGCTGGGGCTGGTGATCTACATCACCGGCCGCCGCCACCTGCCGCCGGACCCGCCGCGCAGCGAGCGCGCCGCATTGCCTTTCTCGGCGCTCTGGCAACCGGCCTACCGGCCCCTGCTGCAGCTGATGGCGATGATTGCCGGGCTCATCGTGGTGTTCCGGCTGGCTTACGAGCAGATCGGCAACACCATCGCGATCTGGCTCGACACCGGCGTGGACCGCGTACTCACTGCGGACTTCACGATTCCGATGACGTGGTTCTTCTCGCTCAATCCGCTGCTGGTGTTCTTGATCACCCCGCTGCTGGTGCGCCGCTGGACGCGGCAGGCGCGCGGCGGTCGTGAACCTGCGGCGCTGACCAAGATGGCGATCGGCGCCGCCGTGGTCGGCCTGTCGTTCGTGCTGGTGGCGATCCTCGGCGGGGAACCGTCGGCCAAGGTCGGCTGGCTGTGGGCCGCGCTGTTCTTTGCGATCTTCACCTTCGGCGAGCTGTTCATCCTGCCGGTGGGGTTGGGTCTGTTCGCGCGTCTGGCCCCCGCAGGCTTCGGTGCGACGATCATCGCGTTCTGGTTCCTCGCGTCCTTCGGCGGCAACCTGCTGGCCGGCGCGGTCGGCATGCTGTGGTCAACGCTGTCCAGCACCGTGTTCTTCTCGCTGATGGGCGCGACCTGCATGCTGGTGGCGGTGCTGCTGCTTCAACTTGAACGACGCGCTCGGCCGCTGCTGGCGGGCAATGGAACGCCCGCGCGGAACACGTGATCACTGTCTGGAATTGCTGCGATGCAATAGCTCGCGATGGAATGATGTTTTCCGATTGCGCTTGACATATATCCGATCAGGATAAATATTCCCTAAACAGGATTTGTAGGGATATCGTAATGCCCGATCAGTTTCCGCAGTCCCCCGGCCGTCGCCGCCTGCTCGGCCACGCGGTCGCCTTGAGTGCTGGCGCCCTCGCCTTCCCGGCGATTGCACGCGGTCGCCACCAGGCGCTGCCGGACGTCCCCACCGCCTATTCGACACGCGCGATCGATCTGGTCAGGGAGTCGCTGGTGATCGACATGCTGGGGGTGATCAAGATCGACCTCCGCCCCGAGTACTACGCCAGCCGCATAAGCGAACAGGATGCGGCCGACATGCGTGCCAGCGGCATCACCGGCTTCCACCATGCGATCGGCATCGGCGGTCCGGATGCCTACCAGGACACGCTCACCTACCTCGCCGCCTGGAACGGTTTCGTTGGCCGCAACAGCCACGTTTTCACCTTGGTTGGCGAGGCCGAGGACCTGGATCGGGCCAAAGCGGACGGCAAGGCGGCGATCATCATGGGCGTGCAGAACGCAGAACAGTTCCGCACGCCGGCCGACGTCCGGATGTTCTATCTGCTGGGCATGCGCTGCGCGTAGTTGACCTACAACGCACAGAACCTCATCGGCGCCGGCGCCACCGATCGCATCGATGGTGGCGTCAGCGATTTCGGCGTGCAGATCATCCAGGCGATGCACGAGACCGGCATGCTCATCGATGTCTCGCATTGCGGCGACCGCACCACGCTGGATGCGATCGACCTCGCGCCCGGCCCGATCGCCATCACCCATTCCAACTGCCGCGCGCTCAACAACCACCCGCGGGTGAAGACCGATGAGGCCATCCGCAGGCTGGCGGCCAAGGGTGGCGTGATGGGCGTGACCGGCGTGCGGATGTTCGTGCGCGACCGCGAGCCGACCACGGTTGAACACATGGTCGACCACATCGATCACGTGGTGAAACTGGTCGGCATCGACCACATCGGGATCGGCTCGGATGCCGATCTGCAGGGCTATGACCACATGCCCGCCGAGCAGAACAAAGCGCTGCGTGCCGGCTACAAATCCAGCTACGCGTTCCGCGACAAGATCGATACCGATGGTTTCAATCATCCCCGCAAGACGTATGACCTGACCGAAGTGCTGATACGGCGCGGCTACAGCGACGAGCACATCCGCAAGATCCTCGGCGGAAATTTCAGGCGGCTGCTCAGCCAGACCTGGAAGCCGGTCGTCCTTCCCGCCTGACCCCGTTCCTGATTCCGGAGAGTCCGCCGCATGCGCAAGACGATGACACGTTCGATCCTCGCCACCACCGTTTCCCTGTGCTGCATGGGCCTTGCCACCCCGGCCCTGGCCCAGGACGCCGATGCCGACGCCGATGGCAACCGCAGCACCCCCGATGTGGTGGAGCTCGATCGCGTGGTGGCCACCGCACAGAAGCGCAGCGAGAACGTCATGGAGGTGGCGGCCGGCGTCAGTGTGATCAGCGAAGAGCGCCTTGAAGCCTTTGGTGCGACACGGCTCAACGACTTCGCCGCGTATGTGCCCGGGTTCCAGGTCGACAGCGGCGGCGCGCCCGGGCAGACCACGATGGCATTGCGCGGCGTAGCGCCTCTCGGGGGCGGCTCGATCATCGGCACCTACATCGACGACACACCGATCGGCCCGAGCAGCAACAAACAGCGCGCGACCACCTACGCACTGGACCTGCTGCCGTATGACATCCAGAGCGTGGAAGTGCTGCGCGGCCCGCAGGGCACGCTGTACGGCGCCAGTTCGATGGGCGGGCTGTTCAAGTACATCACCAAGGCGGCCGATCCGGATGCGTTCGAGTTCCGCGCCGGGACGGATGTGAACGCGACCAAGGAAGCCGGCGATACCGGCATCGGCGTGCGCACGGCCTTCAACGTACCGCTCATTGAAGGCAAGCTGGCCATGCGCGCCAGCCTGTCGCGCCAGAGCACGCCCGGCTACGTCGACCAGCCCGACCTGACCGGGGAGGATGCCAAGGACAGCAACGGCTACTACCAGCTGGCCTCCCGCCTGGCGCTGACCTGGCGCATCAGCGACACCGCCAACCTGCGCGTGCAGGCGCTCTCGCAGATCGTGGATGCCGACAACTCCAGCGCGGTGGGGCTGACCTACCCCACGCTGGAGCCGATCCGCGGCCCACTCGAAGGCATCCTGCAGCGCGCGACGCCGTACCGGATGGAAACGGACTACTACTCGGCAATCCTGGACTGGGACCTGGGCAATGTGGATTTCGTCTCCGCCACCAGTTTCTCCGAAACCCGCATGGATGAAGTGCAGGACTCGTCGCTGGTGTATGGCGTGGCCTGGCCGTATCTGACCCCCTACCCCGCCGGCCAGGCGCAGTTCGATGTCTTCCTCGGCACGCAAAAATGGACGCAGGAGTTCCGCCTCAGCTCCAAGGAAAGCGAGCGCTTCGAGTGGCTGCTCGGTACCTTCTTCACCGGCGAGAAGAACGCCAACCGCCAGCAGGTCAGTGCCTACGATGCAAATGGCATCCCGCTGCCGTTCAATCCCGGCACCGCGAGCCTGCCGGGCACCTATGACGAGCAGGCGATCTTCGCCGATGTCACGTACAAGTTCAGCCCCCGCTTCGATGTCTCCGCCGGTGTGCGGCATGCGCGCAACCAGCAGGACTTCGAGCAGCACAGCATCGGCCTGCTGTACGGTCCGCGGCCGATCGATCTGGCCGATTCCGCCGATGACAACGTGACGACATGGAAGCTGGCCTCGCGCTGGCACCTCAACGACAGCTCGATGATCTACGCCCGTTACGCCACCGGCTACCGCCCGGGTGGACCAAACGTATCGACCTCCGGCGTGGTGCCGATGACCAAGGCCGACACGCTGGACAACCTCGAACTCGGCTTCAAATCGCACTTCTGGGACCGCCGCGCGATGATCGATCTGGCCTTGTTCCGGATCGACTGGGACGACATCCAGGTGCGTGTGTCCGAGAACGGCCTGAGCTGGATGGGCAACGCCGGCAGCGCGCGCAGCCAAGGGGCGGAGCTGAGCATGATGGTGCGCCCGGCCGAGCGCCTGACCGTGGGCCTCAACGCGGCCTACATCGATTCGAAGATCGGCGACGTGCCGACGTCGAGCGGCCTGGTCGCAGGTGGCCGCATGCCCATGACGCCGCGCCTGAGCTGGTCGAGCACCATCGATTACGACTTCGATGTGAGCGACCAGTGGCAGGGCCGGGTCGGTGCGGGTTACCGCGTCACCGGCGAACGCGTGGCCGGCGCGTACGAGATCGACAGCTACAACGCGTTGGACCTGCATGCCGAGCTGACCAACATGACGTGGACGGTCCGCCTGTATGCCCGCAATGCCACCGATGAGCGTGCTTATGTCTCCACCGGCTCCGTCCGCGACGCGCTCAACCGCTACGTGGCGGTGACCGGCGTGCCGCTGCAGCCGCGCACCATCGGCATGTCGATCGACTACCGATACTGACCGACGCCACAGGCACGATCCCGAGAATCCCAATTGGGTTGCATATTCTCTGATTAGGACTTATACAGGTCCAACGAGGCCAACGACTGCCACCGTCGCTGTCGTGGGTGCTCACCCTCTGCCGCTCGCCTACTGGATTCCGTCATGACGTCGACCCCGACCGCTGAAGTGCTCGCACTTGCCGCTCTCCCCCAGCCCTACCTGCTGTTCCTGGGTGATACCACCGAAGCGGGCTTCGCCAAGACCGCGATCGGCCTGAAAGACTGGGCGCCGGAGGTGTGCGTCGCCGAGTGGAGCCTGCCCGGCTGCCCGATCACCACGGGCCTGCCGAGCATGACGCCGGCACAGGCGCGTGCCGCCGGTGCGCGTGCGATGGTGATCGGCGTGGCCAACGGGGGCGGCGTGATTCCTGCGCAGTGGCTGCCGGCGCTGGTCGAGGCGCTGGAGGAAGGCCTGGACCTGATCAGCGGCATGCACCACAAGCTCGGTGATATCCCGGAACTGGCCGCCGCCGCCGAACGCACCGGTCGCCAGCTGATCAACGTGCGCGTGCCGCCCCGTGGCATTCCGGTCGGCAATGGCCGCAAGCGCACCGGCAAGCGCGTGCTGACTGTCGGCACCGACTGTGCGCTGGGCAAGAAGTACACCGCGCTGGCCCTGGTCCGCGGTCTTCGCGAACGTGGTGTGGATGCCGACTTCCGCGCCAGCGGCCAGACCGGCATCCTGATCGCCGGCAGCGGCATTCCGATGGACGCGGTGGTCGCCGACTTCTCGGCCGGCGCCGCCGAACTGCTCAGCCCGGATGCGGCCGCCGATCACTGGGATGTCATCGAAGGCCAGGGCTCGCTGTTCCACCCTGCCTACGCGGGCGTCAGCCTCGGCCTGCTGCATGGCAGCCAGCCGGACGTGTTCGTGGTCTGCCACCAGCCGGGGCGCCAGCATGTGCTCGGTTACCCCGACTACCCGCTGCCCTCCATCGAAGACGTGATCGCGTTGACCGTGCAGCTGGGCCGCCGCACCAATCCGGATATCCGCTGTGTCGGCGTCAGCCTCAACACCCACGGCATGACCGCCGAAGCGGCATCGGCCGCCTGTGCCGAGGTCAGCGCGCGTCTTGGTCTGCCTGCGGCCGACCCGATGCGGCAAGATGGGGAATTCAATCGTCTGCTGGAGGCCTGCATCGCATGAAGATGACATCCCGTACCTTGAGCCTGTGCGTTGTGGCACTGCTGGGCCTGAGCCCGCTGGCCGCCTTCAGCGCCAGCAAGGCCAGTCCGGTTGAAACCGAAGTCGCACGGCTGGCCACGCTGGTCGACGGCAAGGTCGGTGTCTCGGCGTGGCGCCTGGATGGCAAGGGCGCGCAGGTCCATCTGAATCCGGACGAAGGCTTCCCGATGGCCAGCACGTTCAAGGTCGCCGTCGCGGCGGTGATCCTGAGCAAGGTGGATGCCGGCGAGCTGGCACTGACCACGATGGTGCCGGTGCCGAAAACGTTCTACGTCGATTCGGAAGTGATCGCGGACCGTTTCATCCATGACGGCGTCAGTCTCTCGGTGCACAACCTGCTTGAAGTCATGCTGACCCAGAGCGACAACACCGCTACCGACGTACTGGTGGCGCAGGCCGGTGGGCCGGCCGGCGTCACCGCCTGGCTGCGCGCGCAGGGCATTGAAGGCCAGCGCCTGGATCGCAACACGCGCCAGCTGCTGAGCGACATCTTCGGCCTGGGCGATGAACCGCTGACCAAGGAGCGCGTCGCCGAGCTGACCCTCGATCCGGAGGTGGTCAAGCGCACGAAATCCGGCAACGAGGCGTTCGACAAGGATCCACGCGACACCTCCACGCCGCGTGCGATGTCCACCCTGCTGACCAGGCTGTTCACCGGCAAGGCGCTGAGCCCGGCCAGCACCGAGGTGCTAGTGCAGATCATGGAACGCTGCCGCACCTGCAGCGCACGCCTGCGCGGCAGCCTGCCGCCGGGCACCAAAGTGGCCGACAAGAGCGGCACCGTGGCCGGCACCGTCAACGATGTGGGCGTGGTCACCCTGCCCGATGGCAGCCAGTTCGCGATCTCCGTGTTCGTCAAAGCCAGCAATGCCCCGCGCAGCGAACGTGAGCGGGTGATCGCCGAGATCGCGCGTACCGTGCGCGACTTCTACCTGCTGCAGCCCACGGCCGCCCGCAAGTGACCGCCGCCGCCAGCCGGTTCCAGCGGTATCTGTTGCCCGGTCTGGCGTTCAAGTCCGCCGTGATCGGCGGCGGATACGCCACCGGCCGTGAGCTGGCGGAGTTTTTCCTGCCATCGGGCCCCTGGGGCGGCCTGGCGGCGATGGTGTTGTCGATGCTGATCTGGAGCGTGATCTGCATCCTGACGTTCCTGTTGGCACGGGCGATCCGTGCCAACGACTACCGCACCTTCTTCCGGCATCTGCTCGGCCGCGGCTGGTGGACGTTCGAAGTGGCCTACCTGGCGCTGATCGTGGTGGTGCTGGCCGTGTTCGGCGCGGCCGCCGGCGAACTGGCCGCGACCATGTTCGGCTGGCCTCGGATCGTCGGCACGCTGGTGCTGGTGGCGATCATCACCGGCGTGGTGCAGGCCGGGACCAACGCCGTCGAACGCATGTTCAAGTTGATGTCCGCCTTCATGTACCTGGTCTACGCGATCGCTGCGTGCCTGATCCTGTACCGCTTCGGTGGCGGCGCGATGGCGCAGCTCTCCAACACCCATGAACTGGGCAAGGACTGGGTGCTCAACGGCGTGACCTACGCCGGTTACAACATGTTCGCCGCGGTCTCGATCCTGCTGGTCGTGCGGCACCTGCTGTGCCGCCGCGAAGCGGTGATTGCCGGTGCGCTGGCCGGCCCCTTGGCAATCCTGCCGGCGATCGTGTTCTACGTCTGCATGATCGCGTTCCTGCCGGACATCGCCGATGCCCCGCTGCCGTCCGACCTCATGCTCGGCCAGCTCGGCCTGCCGTGGTTCCAGTGGCTGTTCCGGCTGATGATCATGGTGGCGCTGGTGGAAACCGGGGTCACGCTGATGGCCTCGGTGGATGGCCGCATCAGCGTCAACTGGGCAGAACGCACCGGTGCCGCACCGAAGCGCGGGGTACGCGTGGCGATCATCGTGGCGATCCTGCTGATGGCCGTGTTCATGGCCGATGGCATCGGCCTGGTGGCGCTGATCGCGAAGGGCTACCGGCTGCTGGCCTATGCCATCCTGGCCACCTACGTGGTGCCGTTGCTGGCCTATTCGGCGTGGCAGTTCTGGTCACGCCGCGGGCAGGCGTTCGAGGTCATTGCCACTCAGCCGCCACAGGCGAAAACCAGGAACTGATGCAGTGCACGTGCCGGCGCGGACAGGTCTTCGTCCGGACGCCAGACCAGGCCGACCTCCATCGGCGGCACCGCATCGGTGAGGGTGCGCACGTCGATCCGGCGCCCCTCCAGCGACCAGGGGCGGTAGACCATGTCCGACAGGATGCTGACCCCGAATCCGTAGGCGACCATGCCGCGCAGCGCTTCCAGCGACGAGGTCCGGAACACGACGTTGGGTTCGCGCCCGACCGAGCGCCAGTAGCGCATCGCCGACTCCTGCCCTTCGTCGACCATCAGCATGATGTACGGATACGGCTCGACATCGGCCGGGCTGATCACCGGCAGCTGCAGCAGCGGATGCGACTCGGCCAACCACAGTTGGCGGCGGGAGCGGATCAGTACCTGCCGCCGCAGCACGTAGGGCTCGGCCATGTTGGAAATGATGCACAAGCCGAAGTCGAGGTCGCCGCTGCTGACGCCCTGCTCGATCGCGGCGCGGTCCATGTCGACCAGATCCACTTCCACCTGCGGGTAGGAGCGCTTGAAGCGCGCCAGCAGGCTCGGCAGGAAGTAGCCCAGCACCGTGTAGGAGGCGCCGATCCTCACCCGCCCCGGCAAGGTGTTGGCCAGGAACATCGGCTCGCTGAGCGCGTCCTGCAACGTATCCAGGATGTGCCGTACATGCTGGTGGAAGCGGTGCCCCTCGGCGGTGAGCCCGACCCCGTGCGGCATGCGATCGAACAGCTTCAGCCCCAACGAGGCTTCCAGCTGGGCGACCGCGGTGGTGATGACCGATTGGGAGACGTGCAGCTTGCGCGCGGCCTGCGAGAACTGCCCCAATTCGGCCGCTTCGGCAAAGTAACGCAGCTGGCGCAGGGTCATGTTGGCGGGGATTTGCATGCACGGGCTCCCACGGAACGAAGATATCTGAATAAACAATACCTCATACGCAATTAAACAAATTTACGATGAGCCGCTGTGCCTCTAGACTTCACATCGGGTGCAATGCGCCATGGCCCCAGCCGCCTTGCAAGCGCTGGTCCTTACCCGCTTCGCGACGAGATCCAGCCCGGATATCGGCGCGTCAACATCGCCATTACCGTTGCCCCCCGCCGGCGGTATGCCTGTAGCTTCATGACCCAAGCCCAGCGAGGCCCCTGACATGTCATCACCCCAGATTCCCGCCACGAGTGAACCGTTGCGTTTGCACGTGCCCGAGCCCAGCGCCCGTCCCGGCCAGGCCACCGACTTTTCCTATCTGAAGCTGAGCCCCGCCGGCGCGGTCGACAAGCCGCGCGTGGACGTGAGCGCCAGCCAGACCGCGCCGATGACCGGCCAGCTGATCCGCGTGCTGGATGACAACGGCGACGCCGTGGGCCCCTGGGCTGCCGACATCGACGACGCGGTGCTGCTGCGTGCGATGCACGCCATGCTCAAGACGCGCGCCTACGACGCCCGCCTGCTGATCGCCCAGCGCCAGAAGAAGACCTCGTTCTACATCCAGTGCCTGGGTGAAGAAGCGATCGCGGTCGGCCAGACCCTGGCGCTGCGCGATGACGACATGCAGTTCCCGACCTACCGCCAGCAGGGCATCCTGATCACCAAGCAGGTCTCGCTGGTCGACATGATCTGCCAGGTGCTGTCCAACGCGGCCGACCCGCTGAAGGGCCGCCAGCTGCCGATCATGTACTCGTACAAGGACTACGGCTTCTTCTCGATTTCCGGCAACCTGACCACCCAGTACATCCAGGCCGTGGGCTGGGCGATGGCCTCGGCGATCAAGGGCGACACCCGCATCGCCACCGCCTGGGTGGGGGATGGCGCGACCGCCGAAGGCGACTTCCACGCCGCGCTGACCTTCGCGCACGTGTACCGCGCACCGGTCGTGCTCAACGTGGTCAACAACCAGTGGGCGATTTCCACCTTCCAGGCCATCGCCGGCGGTGAGAACACCACCTTCGCCGCGCGCGGCGTGGGCTACGGCATTCCGTCGCTGCGTGTGGACGGCAACGATCTTCTGGCGGTGTACGCCGCCTCGCGCTGGGCCGCCGAACGCGCCCGCAGCAACCTCGGCCCGACCCTGATCGAGTGGGTCACCTACCGCGCCGGGCCGCATTCGACCTCGGATGATCCGTCCAAGTACCGCCCCGCCGATGATGCCCAGCAGTTCCCGCTCGGCGATCCGATCGACCGCCTGAAGCAGCACCTGATCAAGCGCGGCCTGTGGAGCGAACAGCAGCACGACGAACTGCGCACCGAACTGGATGCCGAGATCCTGCGTGCCCTCAAGGAAGCCGAGACCCACGGGTTGCTCGGCAGCGACAACCGTCCCGGCGCGGCCCTCATGTTCGAAGACGTCTACAAGGACATGCCCGAACACCTCCGTCGCCAGCGTCAGCAGTTGGGAGTCTGAACACATGAGCGGGATTGAACAGAACAACACCGGCGGCACGCCGATGACCATGATCCAGGCGCTGCGCTCGGCGATGGACGTGATGCTGGAACGCGACGACAACGTGGTGGTCTTCGGCCAGGACGTGGGCTACTTCGGCGGCGTGTTCCGCTGCACCGACGGCCTGCAGACCAAGTACGGCAAGCAGCGCGTGTTCGATGCGCCGATTTCCGAGAACGGCATCGCCGGCGCGGCGATCGGCATGGCTGCTTACGGCCTGCGCCCGGTCGCCGAGATCCAGTTCGCCGATTACATCTACCCGGCCTACGACCAGATCGTGTCCGAAGCGGCGCGCATGCGCTATCGCTCCGGCGGCAGCTTCACCTCCTCGCTGGTGTTCCGCACCCCGTGCGGCGGTGGCATCTACGGCGGCCAGACCCACAGCCAGAGCCCGGAGGCGATCTTCGCGCACGCCACCGGCCTGCGCACGGTCATGCCGTCCAACCCGTACGACGCCAAGGGCCTGCTGATCGCCTCGATCGAGAACGACGATCCGGTGATCTTCCTGGAGCCCAAGCGCCTGTACAACGGCCCGTTCGACGGTCACCACGACCGCCCGGTCACCGCGTGGTCCAAGTACCCGGACAACCTGGTGCCGGAGGGCTACTACAACGTGCCGCTGGACAAGGCCGCCATCGCCCGCGAAGGCAAGGCACTGACGATCATCACCTACGGCACCACCGTGTGGGTGGCCAAGGCCGCCGCTGAAGATGCCGGGATCGATGCCGAAGTGATCGACCTGCGCAGCCTGTGGCCGCTGGATCTGGAGGCCATCGTCAACTCGGTCAAGAAGACCGGCCGCTGCATCGTGCTGCACGAAGCCACCCGCACCTGCGGCTTCGGCGCCGAACTGGTCGCGCTGGTGCAGGAGCACTGCTTCTACCACCTGCAGGCACCGGTGGAACGCGTTACCGGCTGGGACACCCCGTATCCGCACGCGCAGGAATGGGATTACTTCCCGGGTCCGTCCCGGGTCATCGATGCAATGCAGCGCGTGCTGGAGGACTGAACCATGGGACATCACGTCATCAAGATGCCGGACATCGGTGAAGGTATCGCCGAAGTCGAACTGATCACCTGGAAGGTCGAGGTCGGTGGCCCAGTCGCCGAAGACCAGGTCGTGGCCGAGGTCATGACCGACAAGGCCATGGTCGAGATCCCCTCGCCCGTGTCAGGCACCGTGGTCTCGCTGGGCGGCACGCCCGGCCAGATGATGGCCGTCGGCAGCGAGCTGATCCGCCTGGAAGTGGAAGGCGCCGGCAATGCCAGCGCCGCCAGTGCCCCGGCCGCTGTCGTGCCGGCCGAACCGGTGGCTGCGCCCAAGGCGGCTGCGCCTGCTGCTGTACCTGCGGCCGCCGCCGAGGCTGCACCAGCCGCGGCGCCCGCCAAGGTCGCCGCTGCCTCCGCCCCCGCCTGCGCCGCCAAGCAGGACGCGCGTGGCGCGGTCACCAATGGCGTACTCAACGCCGGTGAAGCCCCGCTGGCCTCGCCGGCCGTGCGTCGCCGCGCCTGGGACCTGGGCATCGAGCTGCGCTATGTGCCGGCCACCGGCCCGGGCGGCCGCATCCTGCAGGCCGATCTGGATGCCTACGCCGCCGCCGGTGGCAAGGCGCAGCCGGTCGGTGGCAGTGCCGGCGGCAGCAGCTACGCGCGCCGTACCGGCGAGCAGCAGGTGCCGATCATCGGCCTGCGCCGCAAGATCGCGCAGAAGATGCAGCAGTCCTGGACGACCATTCCGCACATCACCTATGTGGAAGAAATCGACGTCACGGAAGTGGAGGCCCTGCGCGCCAAGCTCAACGAGCGCTGGGCCAAGGAGCGCGGCAAGCTGACCCTGCTGCCGCTGCTGGCACGCGCCGTGGTGCTGGCCGCACGCGACTTCCCGCAGATGAACGCCCGGTATGATGACCAGGCCAACATCGTGACCCGCTATGAAGGCGTGCAGCTGGGCATCGCGACCCAGAGCGAGGTCGGCCTGTCGGTGCCGGTGGTCGCGCATGCCGAGTCGCTGGACCTGTGGCAGACCGCCACCGAAATCGCGCGCCTGGCCAACGCCGTGCGCGTGGGCAAGGCCACCCGTGAGGAACTGTCCGGCTCGACCATCACCATCAGCAGCCTCGGTGCCGTTGGCGGCGTGGTCTCCACGCCAATCATCAATCATCCGGAAGTGGCGATCGTCGGCGTGAACCGCATCATCGAACGCCCGATGTTCCGCGAGGGCCAGGTGGTGGCGCGCAAGCTGATGAATCTGTCGTCTTCGTTCGACCATCGCATTGTCGATGGCATGGATGCGGCCGAGTTCGTGCAGGCGATCCGTACACGCCTGGAAACCCCGGCCCTGCTGTTCGTGGAGTAAGCGATGTCCAATACCCTTCAAACCCAGTTGCTGATCATCGGCGGCGGTCCCGGCGGTTACATCGCCGGCATCCGCGCCGGCCAGCTCGGCGTCAAGACCATCGTGGTCGAGGGCGTCAATCCGGGTGGCACCTGCCTCAACATCGGCTGCATTCCGTCCAAGGCGCTGATCCATGCCGCCGAGGAATTCGCCAAGGTCACCGCCTATGCGGCGGGCACCTCGCCGCTGGGCATCAGCGTGCAGGCCCCCTCGCTGGATCTGGCCAAGACCGTCGCGTGGAAGGCCGGCATCGTCAAGAAGCTGACCGGTGGCGTCAGTGCACTGCTGAAGAAGAACGGCGCGCAGCTGATCAAGGGCTGGGCCACCATCGTCGACGGCAAGACCGTCGAGATCGCCGGTGCGGCGGAAGACGGCGGCACGCTGCGCATCACCTGCGAGCACCTGCTGCTGGCCACCGGTTCGGTGCCGGTCGAACTGCCGTTCCTGCCGTTCGGCGGCAAGGTCATCTCCTCCACCGAAGCCCTCTCGCCGACCTCGCTGCCCAAGCAGCTGATCGTCGTCGGTGGCGGCTACATCGGCCTGGAGCTGGGCACGGTGTACCGCAAGCTCGGCTGCGAAGTGACGGTGGTGGAGGCCCAGGAACGCATCCTGCCGGCCTACGACGCCGAACTGACCAAGCCGGTGGCCACGCACCTGGAGAAGTCCGGCGTGAAGCTGCTGACCGGCCACAGCGTGCTTGGCCTGGCCGACAACGGCCAGCTGCGCGTGCGCGACAAGGACGGTAACGAAATCGCGCTGGACGCCGACCAGATCCTGGTCGCCGTCGGCCGTCGCCCGAAGACCGACGGTTTCAATCTGGAATCGCTGCAGCTGGATCTGGCCGGCAAGGCGATCAAGATCGACGACCAGTGCAAGACCTCGATGCGCAACGTGTGGGCGATCGGCGATGTCGCCGGTGAGCCGATGCTCGCGCACCGGGCGATGGCGCAGGGCGAACTGGTGGCCGAGATCGTCAGCGGCAAGAAGCGCCACTTCGTGCCGGCCGCGATTCCGGCGGTGTGCTTCACCGACCCGGAAATCGTGGTGGTCGGGCTGTCGCCGGACGAAGCCAAGGCACAGGGCATCGAGACCAAGGTCGCGCTGTTCCCGTTCGCGGCCAATGGCCGTGCGATGTCGCTGGAATCCACCGATGGCTTCGTGCGCGTTGTCGCACGCGGCAGCGACCACCGCATCCTCGGCTGGCAGGCCGTGGGCGTGCAGGTCTCGGAACTGTCGATCGCCTTCGTGCAGTCGATCGAGATGGGTGCCACGCTGGAGGATATCGCCGGGACGATTCACCCGCACCCGACGCTGGGTGAGGCGGTGCAGGAAGCGGCACTGCGTGCGTTGGGGCATGCGTTGCATATCTGAGGGTGTGCGGGTTTGATGGATGACGAACGGCCCGCTTTGCGGGCCGTTCGTTTTTGGGGTGAGCGCTGCGGCGCGCGCGGCACCGACCTGTGCCACCTGGCGCGATTGACCTCCTCCCAATAATTTAAACCAGCCAGAACTAGAAAATTCGGCGACACCCAGGCCCAAGGACGCCCGTCGCCATGAAGAAGTCGAAGTTCACTGAAGAGCAGATCGCGTTCGCCCTGAAACAAGCCGAGAGCGGCACGACTGTCGAAGAGATTTGCACCAAAAATGGGTATCAGCCAAGCTACGTTCTACGCTTGGCGCAAAAAGTTCGGCGGGTTAGGCGTCTCCGAACTACGCCGGCTACGTCAGCTTGAAGAAGAGAACCGCAAGCTCAAGCAATTGGTCGCCGATTTGAGCCTGGACAAAGTCATGCTGCAGGATGTGCTCTCAAAAAAGCTCTGACACCCACGCAGCGTAAGACGCTCGTCGGCCACTTGGTCAACCGTTATCGAGTTGGGGTTCGCCGGGCTTGCGAGGTCTTAAAGCAAAGCTGTTCGGCGTGGTATTACCAACCCCGTGAGAATGATGATGCGCCACTACTTCTGCGGATCGAAGAGGTTGCTGCCACGCGGGTTCGCTACGATTTCTGGAGAATATTCGTGCTGTTGCGTCGGGAACGCCGGAAGGCCAACAACAAGCGCGTCTAACGGCTTTACTGCCAAGCGGGCCTCAATCTGCGGAGTAAGCTTCCTCGCAGACGCAAGGCCGCAGCACACCGCGTGGAGCGCACGATGCTGACGGCTCCAAATCAGGTTTGGAGCATGGATTTTGTGGCCGACGCGCTATTCGACGGACGCCGCTTCCGGGCGCTGACCTTTGTGGACAACTTCACCAAGGAAAGTCTAGCCATCGAAGTGAATCAGCACCTCAAGGGCGAAGACGTGGTTGCCATGATGGAACGCCTACGCCATCAGTGCGAGCTGCCGCAACGCATCCAGACAGACAACGGCAGCGAATTCGTCTCGATCGTGATGGATCGCTGAGCCTACGCCAATGGGGTGACCATGGACTACTACCGACCTGGCACACCGACAGACAACCCCTTCATCGAGTCGTTCGATGGCAGCTTGCGGGACGAGTGTCTCACCACGCACTGGTTCCTGTCGCTCGATGACGCCCGCCAGAAGATCGAAAGCTGGAGGGTCGATTAAAGTAATTTCCGGACGCACTCATCAATCGGCGATGATCCACCAGCCGAGTTTGCCGCCCAATTCACGTCCCCACCCAACGCCGAACTTTCCACCTCTGCTCGGGCATAACGCGGGGAGGAGGTCACGTTAACGGAAGGCTGTGGACGCACCTCGTATCTGCATCTAAATAATGGCTCCAGCCGGGGACTGAAAATGGGTGAAATGGAAAATTAATCCACCCCTCTTCTCGTTACACAGGTTTTACCTGACGCATTTCGAGCCGCACCACCCTTGCGACGAGAGGATTGGGCGAATAGTCGAAGAGACGGCGCACTCGCCACATTACGAATGCCCGCCCCATGCCGACTTTACTTACTCATAGCCCGGTAGTGCTCCGCATACCCACACTCTTCAAAAATTAACCTAAGGCCTTCTTTGAATACATTATGATCAAATTCCTTTATGTCAAAAATGTTTTGACCCAAGGAGTGTGACTCTCGATTCATGTACCTGTAGAACGCCGTGAACTTATCACCTGACAGGGCTGGCTTCTGGAAAACGTTATTGAAATCTTTCTTTTGAACAAAATTGAAGAAATATTCGACAATGTTCCGCATGCAGTTAGCAATCAGCGCAGGCGGTGATGCCTGGTCCTTTATGATTGACCAATAGGACTGGTAGTCATTCTGGATCTCCTCATACTTCATTGGAATTACAGCGCTTCCATTTGTATTTTTGAACACCCTGAATAGGTGCTGTGTCTCCGCGCGCTTCTCACTACTAGTGTGCGTCAGCTCGTAGAAGAAATACAGGCTATGGGTGAGAACAAACACCTGCGCGTACATTTTATCGTTAATGAAATATTTCTTTATTAGCTGACCAATGTTGAACACGTAGAGGTGAGAAAGGCTGGAAATGGGATCATCAATCACAACCACTTTCGGCTGAGGCACCGCAGCGGCCGTTTTCTGCCCTTTGCATAGCTCCATGAAGTATAGAAAACTAATAACGGTTTTCTCCCCCTCGCTCAGCGAGTGAAATGCATTCGCTTGATCGGCAGCCCTGGATATCCGATAGAAATTCTCACCGTATGGCACCACAGAAAATCCATCGATGCCAATTTCCACCAGCCCAGCGTTTATATTTTCAATTGACTCTTCGATGTTGACCGTTTGCTTTCTGAGAGCAGCAAGCTTGCCGTTAGAGGCTGTGACATCAGCGCCGATTCTGGTGGCTTCTTGGCTTATTTTGCTGGCCTCACCCTTGAGATCTAAAGTTAATTGCGAGTAGGCAGAAATCGTCTGATCATAATCCCAGCGCATCAACGCCCAAAAGCGCGACCTTATGTCATCCCGAGTCTTTTTCTTGTTCGCCATCCTGTCGTTATGTGTCTCAATCAGCACATTCAGATCGGCGATCAAATCATTGATCACATCGACGGCGGACTGGGTATCGGTGAGGACAACTTGCGTGCTTGGGCTTTTGATCTTGTTGCCAATATGCAGAATGTTTTCGCGGACTGACGCTTTCAAAGCCTCACTGGCTATGTTCCAAGCCTCCACAAGTTTTTTGCTGGCAAGCGGGGAGTTTGAAATATCTTGGAGAGTCATGCCGGAGGTTAGTGCCTCATAGCGGATCTTGAATGACTCCAATTTCTTAACATCTTGCTCATAGTCTTCGTCGAAGACTTGGCGGATGGAATAGATGATATTTTTAGTGATCGTTTCTTTCTGACAGAAAGGACAGGCCTGAGGATCCTTATCATCTGAAATGTATTGGAGCCCTTGCTTCACCCAGTCAGAGTTGCGCGTTTTAGCAATAAACTCTGCAACTGAACCTTCTTGGCTGCCGACAATGATTTTCGACCAGATGGAATCCGCTTCAATGGTCAGCCAGCCAGCCGAAAGGGTTGGAATTCTCGTGTATGTAGCTGCACCCTCGCCTTCAATGGACGACGCCTCAGACTTCAGGTCATCTATGGTGTAGCTAGGTGCATCTTCCGAAAGAGGCAACCCAATAATATAGTGGAAGAGAAGTTCTGTTCTTTTGAGGCTTTCCAGGCAAAACTCCAGAACGCGATCCCCACCTGTGAATTTCGTCTTGATCTCCCAGACCTTTCCGCTTGCCTTTGTCTTTTCTTGATCGAGCTTGGCCGTGTTCTCACTGGCCCGCTTTGAATTCTCTTGCTGGGCGGTCAGATACTTCTCTAGCTCTTTCGTCTCGGCTTCAATTTGCTGGAGCGCCACCTTGTTCTCTTTGGAGAGGGTGAAAATCCCTCTTAAATTATCCTCTTCGTAAAAGTAGTCGTTGAGGAAGCTTTGGTTGTACACCAAGATTTCACATGGCTGACTGGTTTTCAGACTGCATTTATCAAACCGAGGCTCGGTATGATTGTACAAAAACTGGGAGATGGTGCTCTTACCTGCCCCATTTAGCCCATAGATTAGAGACGTCTTGTTCGTGGGCGAGAGAGTAGACTTGCATTTGTAACTCGTGACGCCATCTATGCTCAATTCCGTGATCATAAACTGACTCCTGAGTGCTAAGTGGCTTTGCGCCATCTCTATTGACGAAGAGAAGCATAGGCGATCCAAGAGCGGCCTGCTACACCGACCTTGCTCGCTTCCTGTCAACGATGAAAAAACTGCTCGGGAATATTCCCGATCCCTGCATGCTGGGCGCATCTATCCTGACTATGAAGACTGCTCTTGTCCGATTTGTGCCTGTCGCGACCGACAGTTATGGGTCGAATGAGAACGTTAGCACCAGACCGGTCGCCTAGGTGGACCTGATGTCCGCTTTCGGCCAGAAGCGGACATCAACGCCTGAGTTGACCCGACCCGCGAAGCGGGGTCGGCTTGAATGAATTGTTAGGCCTCATCCGCCTTTACTGACGGTAAGGTCCACCATATTTCCACGTGTTCCCAACAAATCTACGTAATAGGTGCCAGAGAGGCCAGCCACGGTAAGCCTTTGTCCTACCCGCACCTTCTTGAAGGATTGCGTTTCTGAGCCTAGGGTGACAGAAAGCGCTGCAGAGTCGTCTAGAACACTGGCAATGTGGATGATGACGTGCCCATCCGAACTCGTTACGGAGTTGCCCGCCCGTACGCCTGTCTCAGGGATGACCACGGGAGACGGTGCTTGGGATGTCGGCCTGGCTTGTGCATCTTGCAAAGCCTTCTCAAGGCGCGATATCTCGAAGTCTCTTGGTGCGACCATTACATTCTGTGCAAGTAGCCAAGTGCCTCCTGCAACAGCCGAGCAGAGAATGAAAAGTGAAACAGGCCACAGCTTCTTGAATCGATCGATCATCGTGATTCTTCCCATGAGGCCAGACGCCTGAGTTAAGCCGACCGGGCGAAGCCGGTTCGGCTTGAATGAATTGTTAGGCCGAGGTGCCAGCAGAACGACAGCCGAGAAGGCCTGCATGCCTGCCATGCGCACGGCCAACCCCCTGCACGACCCACCGCTTGCCCGATGGCCTGGACGATACGAGGCCGCACACGACCTGCCCATTGCAACGCCCTTGCTAAAAGCCATAGTCGCACCCCTGCGACCAAACACCTATGGTCTAACTGCCTAATAGACGGACCCCGGGGTCCAGTCATACGACTTATCCACAGAGGGCCTTGGCCGGTCACATCCCCTTAATTCGGCTTGATCTTAGGGCGCCTGAACTAGGTCAACAAGTTGCAAAGACGGAAGCCAGCTATATGCTGTTTTCAGCTCGGTTAGAGATCTCCCGGCCTGCGCCAATCGACATGGATGTCTCTATCGCAGGCCGGCGAAGGTCCGCTTCGGGTCGGATGCTGCCATAGCGAGACGACTGCCGCTTTCGGCCACAACTGGCCGCCTACGCTAGCAACCACAGTGCACAAAACCTTGGGCGATTCAATTTGAATAAACTGTCATGCCCCAACTTTTGATTGAAGACGGGTGATGTGATCGAAGGCAGCAAGCTTCGCCTCAGCTTGAGACTTGTAGTTGCGGCGGGCGTGTAGGACAGTTGAGTTATCCAGTGCCGCCAAGGTACAGGCCCAATCTTCGCCACGCGGGTAAACGGTAATGCGGAATCCATCCGAAGTGATATGCGGATTGCCCTTTTCCGAAACTTTCCAAGCACGCGACGTCCAACGCTTGCGCTTTTCTGCGCGGCTTTTCATAGAGGCTTCACGGGCACGTGAGGCCGCTACATCGCCCTCCATGTGACCGGCACATACACACCCAACCTCGAGAACGTTCGGGTAATCTGGGTGCTCCATGTGATGGACGTAGCGAATAGTCTGCGACTCGCACATCTTGCAATCGATCTGCGGCTTTCCCAGATCCTCAATATCTACGCAAGTCCAGCCGCGATGCGGCACTCCGGCTACAGACCACTTGCCTCGCCTATGCGCGACTAGCTCTTCTTCAGTGGGAGGCTTAGTTACTGCCATGGGCCTGACTACCTGATAGCCGGATCCTAGGGTCCGGTCATATGACTTATTCACAGCGCACCTTGTGGCAGGCTATGCCCCTGTTACCACTCGATCTTATGTCCGGTGCGTCCGGCTATCAAGCACATGCATAACTGCCCCCCCCCTCCAAAGGGTGGGAGCGAGCCCTCCTGCGGAGTCCGCCTGAGTGTCGAAAGTGGACGTTAGCATCGCTTGGGCCGGAAGCTGGCCCAGTGTCCGCTTTCGGCCAGAAGCGGACATTGATCAACACCTGAATTAAGCCGCGCCGCGAAGCGGCGGCGGCTTGAATAAGTTGTTAGCGCGCACTTGTGGCCGCCCCCTGAAGTCGCTCCAGCTTTCTCAGCTTATGGACCAAGAGCCTTGCTCCACTCTCGTCCACGAAATCTTCATACATGACAGTGCTTTCTCGAAAATGCAGATCCAATCGATTCAAGACGGCTCTTAGTGCAGCAAGCATCTCCTCTACCAATGCCCTGCTAATGCCGCTCAGAGGATCGGAATTGCGATCACTGAGGTAGTCGTGATCCTGATGAGCGATGCGCTTATTTCGATGCTCGCGGGCGAACTCCGCTGCAACTAATGCCTTGTCACAGAGATTCTGCACCTCGCCCTGCAGCTCTGTATTGGAGATTAGCGGAAGCAGAGACTGGATCGTAAGATTCTTCTTCTTCCCTGTCGTCGGCGGGTCCGTCATCCGAGAGACACCCAATAGAACACTGTCCCACAGCTCGTCTTGAACGATTTTGAAGAACAGGCCAGAGGTCCGGTTAAGCAGGTGGACCGTGTCGGGGTCGCCGCCGAAAAGCTGGCGGTACTGTTGCCAAAGAACGTGAAGTTCTACGAGCTTTCGGTACAGCTCATAGAAGCTGGCCCCAAGCTCTTGTCCCATCGAGGAGGTGTACTCGCTACGGACTTCATTCATGGACCGAGTGACCATTGGTGTGCGCCCCAACTATCTATTAGTCGGACCCGTGGATCCGGTTATACGACGTATCCACAAAGCACCGCATGGTGGCTCCCCCGGATACAGCTCGATGTTAGGGCGGCTGGGTCGGGCTAACAAGCCAGCGTACCACCGGGCTAGCGCTAGCGGACACCACAAACAACAAGGGCGCCTTTCGGCGCCCTCGTTCTTTCAACTCATTCCCACTCGATCGTCGCCGGCGGCTTTCCCGAGATGTCATAAACAACCCGCGACACCCCCCGCAGCTCATTGATGATCCGATTACTCACCGTACCCAGGAAGTCATACGGCAGATGCGCCCAATGCGCGGTCATGAAGTCAATCGTCTCCACCGCACGCAGCGCGATCACCCACTCATACGCACGCGCGTCGCCCACCACGCCCACCGACTTCACCGGCAGGAACACGGCAAACGCCTGGCTGGTCTTGTCGTACAGATCGGCCTTGCGCAGTTCGTCGATGAAGATCGCATCGGCCTTGGCCAGCAGTTCGGCGTACTCACGCTTCACTTCGCCGAGGATGCGAACGCCCAGGCCCGGGCCCGGGAACGGATGACGGTAGACCATGCTGCGCGGCAGGCCGAGCTCGACGCCGAGGCGACGCACTTCGTCCTTGAACAGCTCACGCAGCGGCTCGACCAGGCCCAGCTTCATGTGCTCGGGCAGGCCGCCGACGTTGTGGTGGCTCTTGATCACGTGGGCCTTGCCGGTCTTGCTGCCGGCCGACTCGATCACGTCGGGGTAGATGGTGCCCTGCGCCAGCCACTTGGCGTTCTTCAGCTTGGTGGATTCTTCATCGAAGATGTCAACGAACAGGTTGCCGATGATCTTGCGCTTGGCTTCCGGATCGCTCACGCCTTCGAGCTTGCTGAAATAGCGGTCCGCGGCATTCACGCGGATCACCTTGACGCCCATATGCTCGGCGAACATCGCCATCACCTGGTCGCCTTCCTGCCAGCGCAGCAGGCCGGTGTCGACGAACACGCAGGTCAGCTTGTCGCCGATCGCCTTGTGCAGCAGCGCGGCCACGACGGACGAATCGACGCCGCCGGACAGCCCCAGGATCACTTCGTCATCGCCCACCAGTTCGCGCACGCGGGCGATCTGGTCGTCGATGATGTTGGCGGCGGTCCACAGGGTCTCGCAGCCGCACACGTCCACCACGAAGCGGCGCAGCAGCGCCTGGCCCTGCAGCGTGTGGGTCACTTCCGGGTGGAACTGCACGCCGTACCAGCGCTTCTCTTCGTTGGCCATCGCGGCCACCGGGATGCGATCGGTCACGGCGGTGACAGTGAAGCCCGGGGGCGCGACGGAGACGTGGTCGCCGTGGCTCATCCAGACGTTCAACTTCGGCTCGCCACCGTGGTCGCTCAGGCCCTTGAACAGCGCATCCGGGGCGACGACGTTGACTTCGGCATGGCCGAACTCACGCTGGTCGGCCGCTTCGGTGGCGCCACCGAGCTGGGCGGCCAGGGTCTGCATGCCGTAGCAGATGCCGAAGATCGGCAGGCCGCTGTCGAACACTTCCTGCGGTGCGGCAGGCGCGTCCGGCAGCGTGGTCGATTCCGGGCCACCGGACAGGATGATGCCCTTGGCGCCGAACGCGGCGATGTCGGCCGGGTTGTGGTCCCATGCCCAGATCTCGCAGTACACGCCGAGCTCGCGGATGCGGCGCGCGATCAGCTGGGTGTACTGGGCGCCGAAATCGAGGATGAGGATCTTGTCGTTATGGATGTTGGTCATGGTGCCCGGGCAATGCAGGAGTAAATACGGGAAACACAGCGTCGTTACCGGCGGCCGATAGAGAAAGAGGAACGGGAATCAGCTTCCTCGTTCCTCTTTGCTCATGCCGCATCAGGCGCGGTAGTTCGGCGGCTCTTTGGTGATCTGCACGTCGTGGACGTGGCTCTCACGTTGGCCGGCGCCGCTGATCTTGACGAACTTCGGCTTGCTGCGCATGTCTTCGACGGTGCCGCAGCCCACGTAGCCCATGGTGGCGCGCAGGCCGCCCATCAGCTGGTGGATGATGCCGCCGACCGGGCCGCGATAAGGTACGCGGCCTTCAATGCCTTCGGGCACCAGCTTGTCGGCGCTGGAGGCGTCCTGGAAGTAGCGGTCCTTGGACCCCTTCTCCATCGCGGCCAGCGAGCCCATGCCGCGGTAGCTCTTGTAGGAGCGGCCCTGGAACAGCTCGGTCTCGCCGGGCGATTCCTCGGTGCCGGCCAGCAGGCCACCGATCATGATGGTGGAGGCACCGGCGGCCAGCGCCTTGCCGATGTCGCCGGAGTAACGGATGCCACCGTCGGCGATCAGCGGGATGCGGTCCTGCAGCGCCTCGGCGACCAGGTCGATCGCGGTGATCTGCGGCACGCCGACACCGGCGACGACGCGCGTGGTGCAGATCGAGCCCGGGCCGATGCCGACCTTGACCGCGTCCGCGCCGCTGTCCAGCAGCGCCAGTGCGGCTTCACCGGTGCAGATGTTGCCACCGACGACCTGCACCTGCGGGAAGTGCTTCTTGACCCAGCTGACGCGGTCCAGCACACCCTGCGAGTGGCCGTGCGCGGTGTCCACCACCAGCACGTCCACCCCGGCGGCGACCAGCGCCTCGACCCGACGGTCGGTATCACCACCGACGCCGACGGCCGCGCCGACCAGCAGGCGGGTGGCGGTGTCCTTGGCGGCGTTCGGGTAATCGGTGTTCTTCTGGATGTCCTTGACGGTGATCAGGCCGCGCAGGGCGAACTCATCGTTGACGACCAGGATCTTCTCGATGCGGTTGCGGTGCAGCAGCTGCAGCACTTCATCGGAGGCCGCGCCTTCCTTGACCGTGATCAGGCGATCTTTCTTGGTCATGATGTGGCGGACCGGATCGTCCAGCTCGGTCTCAAAGCGCATGTCACGGTGGGTGACGATGCCGACCAGCTGGCCGCCGCCGTCCACTACCGGCACGCCGGAGATGTTGCGCGCCTGGGTCAGGGCCAGCACGTCGCGGATGGTGGTTTCCGGGCCGACGGTGATCGGGTCGCGGATGACGCCGGCCTCGAACTTCTTGACCTTGGCGACTTCGGCAGCCTGCTGCTCGACGCTCAGATTCTTGTGGATGATGCCCATGCCGCCGAGCTGGGCCATGGCGATGGCCAGGCGGGCTTCGGTGACGGTATCCATGGCAGCCGAAAGGATCGGAAGCTTCAGCCGCAGGTCGCGCGTCAGGCGCGTTTCCAGACTGACATCCTTGGGCAGGATGATGGAATGAGCGGGGACGAGGGAGACGTCGTCGTAGGTGAGAGCTTCAGCCTGGATGCGCAGCATCGGCATACCCGAGATGTGGGGAAGCGCGACATTTTACCCTGATTCGGGCGTCTTTGGCAGGGGGCGGATGCGACGCTGTGTCGCGTGGGCAAAGACCGGTTCAGGACGGTGGAAGGCGACCGATGAATCCGCCAAAGCCAACCCGCGGTAGTGCCGGCCGCTGGCCGGCTCCTCATGACCCTTCGGCGGCGCTACGGGGTTGCCGGCCAGCGGCCGGCACTACAGGGCAGCTTTACGGGCTGCCGACCAGCGGCCGGCACTACCCGGGTCAAAACGCCTCGGCTGCCTCGATGGTGTTCTGCATCAACGTGGCCACGGTCATCGGCCCTACCCCGCCCGGGACCGGGGTGATCCAACTGGCACGCTGGGCGGCGGCCTCGAAGCCGACATCGCCGACCAGACGGCCGTCATCCAGGCGGTTGATGCCCACGTCGATCACCACGGCGCCGGGCTTGACCCACTCCCCCGGTACGATGCCCGGGCGACCCACGGCGACCACCAGGATGTCGGCGTTGCGCACCGACTGCTCCAGCACGTCCTTGGGGGTGAACTTGTGGCAGCTGGTCACGGTGCAGCCGGCGATCAGCAGCTCCAGGCCCATCGGGCGGCCAACGTGGTTGCTGACGCCAACGATGGTGGCATTGCGACCGCGCACCGGCTGATCGGTGTGGCCCAGCAGGGTCACGATGCCGCGCGGGGTGCACGGGCGCAGACCGAACTCACGCAGGGCCAGATGGCCGACGTTTTCCGGGTGGAAGCCGTCCACGTCCTTGCGCGGGTCGATGCGGTGGATCAGGCGGTTGGCATCTGGAATGCCCGGCAGCGGCAGCTGGACCAGGATGCCGTGAATCTTCGGATCGGCGTTGAGCTGATCGATCAACGTCAGCAACTCGGCCTCGGTGGTCCCGGCCGGCAGATCGTAATCGAAAGCTTCGATACCCACTTTCTCCGCCGCACGGCGCTTGTTGCGCACGTACACGGTCGAGGCCGGGTCGCCACCGACCAGCACCACGGCCAGGCCCGGACGGCTGCCACCGGCAGCCAGGCGGGCATCGACCCGGACCTTGAGGCTGTCCAGCAGGTCTTCGGCGATGCGGCGGCCGTCGAGAATGCGGGCGGAAGAAGCGGTGTCGGGGGTCGGTGAGCTCATCGAGGGCGGCAGGCGTGGGGGCGACGGTCGGCTATTGTCCCTGATTCGGCCCGTGGCGGACACCGGTAGTGCCGGGCGCCGGGGGGGACCCCCCCCCCCCCCGGCGCCCGCCCCCCGGGGGACGCCCGCCCCCCGCC